>DATBYR010000118.1:0-15891 GCA_036513565.1 Methylocella sp.
CTGGAGAACCCGGCGAAGCCAGTTATCGCTTTCAGGGCTCTAAAAGTTCCGCCTGGCGTTGAACATCACGGCGTCGTGACAAAGACTCAATACGATAACTGTCATGGCTTGCAACGTTGACGCTGCAACACGCGTCGCGCGTGAGTAGCGCACAATTTCAGTCGCTTAGCTTGAACCTCTGGAGACTGCGCAAGTTAACGAGGCTCGGCTCGCCGCAAGGGGAGCGCGGCGGCAAGAAGCGGGCCGAAGCATCGCCCTGGCAGGCACAAGAACAAATTTTCTCAGAGGGCAGAGCCATTAATCGGCAAAGCGATGCAATGATCTTTTTCGATTGCATGGGCATCGGTGCGGCTTTCCTCGGGCTTTATTATTTGATCAAGGCCAACATACGCCACAGACATAAACTGGAACTTCAAGAGAGGGCGTCCATGGCGGCCGTTCTCCTAGCTATGATCTCCGTGCTGGCGTTGGCGGCGTCTTGTGTCGGAGCAATGAAATGAACGAGATAGCTACCCGCGACATGCCTAATCACTTGGTGCTGTGCATCCGCACAAAATTATAATACACTGACCAGCCTGGAGTTCGAGGCGCTTTGTAGATGATCAGTAGGCGGCGAAGACCGAGCCCCCCGAAATCGCCAAACCTCCAGTTCAAGCCGGCGCGATGCTTGATATTCCAGTGGCATTGTCCGCGTAAAATTGGGCGCGGGCAATGCCCAGCCGTGGGCGTATTTATCGGCCGGCCGCGGCCCGTGAGATGGCACAAGACCGCGGCCAATTTGGGTACGCTAGCCTAAAGGGAGTGAACTTGTCAGTCGCTTAGATGTGGATCGCATGCGCGGTTGTCTACCCGGCATTTATTATTGGGATTGGCGCCTATCGCGATTGGGCCAGGGCTAAAAAAGGCTAACCGCGACGCGGGCGTGCGCCGCACTTC
This sequence comes from Methylocella sp., assembly GCA_036513565.1. Lineage (GTDB taxonomy): Bacteria > Pseudomonadota > Alphaproteobacteria > Rhizobiales > Beijerinckiaceae > Methylocapsa. Next base: position 937 of record DATBYR010000118.1, read on the forward strand.
AAGCTGATATATTAGCCAAATCTTGGACAGGCGCCCCGTCTTATATCATATTGATAACACTGGCGCTCCCTAGGGGAATCGGACCCCTGTTTTCGCCGTGAGAGGGCGACGTCCTGGACCGCTAGACGAAGGGAGCCTAAAGCAGTCGAACCGGGTTCTATATCGCGGCGGGCGGAGCCGCAAGCTCGCGCCCTTCCAGCTGCCGATGCAATCGCACAATGCCGCATTTTCGGACTTACCGGCGCCGCGTCAAGCCTCCGGGCTTTTCATGCCGCAACACCAACAATAGGTATAAGGGGCCATGACAGATCGCCTCCTCGAACTGCCGCGTCCGCCAGCGCCTCGGCCGCACGATGCGCCGCTCGGCCCTTTTTCAACGATGCGAGTCTTGCGCCGGAACCCCATCGAAACCTGGACCAAGGCGCATTTCGAATGGCCGATACTTGTTGGTCCGACCATCCTCGGCACGATCGCGGTGGTCAACGATCCCGCCGCGATTCGCCGTGTGTTTGTCGACAACGCCGCCAATTATCGCAAGGATGCTTTGCAAAAACGCGTTCTCGGGCCGGGCTTGAGCGAAGGGCTGCTGGAAGCCGAAGGGGACAATTGGCGCGTGCAAAGGCGAACCTTGGCGCCTTTGTTCACACCCAAAACCGTTAGCTCCTTCGCACGCGCGATCACCGCGTCCGCGGAAGACCTTGTCGCGCGCTGGCTGCGGCTGCGCGAGGGGCGGATCATCGACATTCAGCCGGAAATGGCGCGGGTGACGCTCGACGTTCTCGGGCGTACGATCTTTTCGGACGGGCTTGGGCGGGACTTGGATCGGTTCGCGGCCGTGATCAACCGCTATTTCGCGACCGTTGGCCGGCTTGATCCCTTCGATCTTCTCGATTTTCCCGAATGGCTGCCGCGCTTGACCAAGCTTGGGAGCCGCTCGGCGGAGGCCTTTTTCGCTTCGGTCGTCGAAGCGCTCGTCGTCAGGCGCAAACGCCTTCTCGCCAAGGACAAGGCTGGCGCGCCACGCGATATCCTCACCCTTCTCCTCGAAGCGCAGGATCCGCAAACCGGCGCTGGATTGAGCGACACCGAAGTCAAGGCCAATATCTTGACCTTTATCGGGGCCGGGCACGAGACCACCGCCAATGCCTTGACCTGGTCCCTGTTTCTTCTCACGCTATCGGAGGAATGGCGGGCGAGACTCTCGGCGGAGGCCAGCGCGGTTCTATCGGGTCCGGTCGAGGATTATGCCGCACGGCTCGTCGACACCAAGGCCGTGATCGAGGAAGCGATGCGTCTCTATCCGCCGGTCGCCAGCATGAGCCGGCAGGCAATCGGCCCCGACGATCTCGCCGGCAAGCGTATCCGGAAAGGCAGCTTGGTCATCGTGTCGCAATGGGTTTTGCACCGGCATAGCTTGCTTTGGGAAAGGCCAGATTGCTTCGATCCGCGCCGGTTCCTTCCCGGTTCGCGCGAAAAAATCGATCGATTTGCCTATTTGCCCTTCGGCGTGGGTCCGCGCGTCTGCATCGGCGCATCCTTCTCTCTCCAGGAGGCGGCGATCGTCCTCGCCCATATCATGCGATCGTTTTCCTTTGAACTTAAGAAAAACCATGTGGCGATGCCGGTGCAGCATATCACCTTGCGGCCCGAGGGCGGCCTGCCGATGATCTTGCGGCGGCGGAGAAATCGCTTTTCTGCCCCGGCGGCCGAGGCCGGCGTTCATCCGAGCGGATAAGCCGCCTCGACGACATAAGGGCCGCCGCCGGTCGATGCCCGCGACGAGAACAAGACGAAGCGCTTCGCCTCGAACCGGCGCGACAGGAAATACCCCCGCGCGGAAAGATATTCGGCGACGCCGGCGCAGGAAGCCGCGCGCAGTCGCGCGAGCGTGACGTGGGGAGTGAATTTGCGTGGCTCGGGCGCAATGCCGATGCGCCGCATGAGCCTTTCTTGTTGGGCCTGAAGTTCGACCAAGGGTGTGGCAGGCTTGGCCCTGGCGACGAGGGCTCTGGGCTTGGCGCCGCCGAAGGAACCCAGTTCCTCGATCGTCACGGTGAAAGGCGGCCGCCGGATTTGTTCGAGGGTCGCATGGATGTCGCGTGCCGTTGAATCGTCGATATCGCCGATGAAGCGCAAGGTCAGATGGTAGTTTTCGGCGTCGATCCAGCGCGCGCCGGAAATGCCGCCGCGCAACATGGACAGGTCCATCGCGAGATCGGAAGGGATTTCGAGGCCCGTGAACAAACGGGGCATGGATCCCTCCCCTCGATGCCAACGAGCGGCGAACCATCGCGGCAAACGGGCTAAGACGTAAAGCAAAAACGCTTATAGCGAAGATTCGACGCGATGGGAAATCTTGCCGCGAAAAAACGCGCGGTTTATTCGCTCCGCGCGGCTTTTGCACCGAATTGGCCCACAAACGCGCGGACGCCCGGAAGAATGCCTTTGACGATGCGTTCGACTCCAGCGGGATTGGGGTGCAATCCATCGCCAAGTTTAAGGACCGGCTCGCCCGCTACCCCTTCGAGAAAAAACGGATAGAGCGGCGCGCCATATTTTTTGGCGAGGGCCGGGTAGATCGCGTCGAAGCGCGTTTTGTAATCCTGGCCGAGGCTTGACGCGGCCTTCATGCCCGCGATCAAGACTTTGATATTGCGCGCCTTGAGTTCGCCAAGTATGGCGTCGAGCGAGGCCTTCGTCACCTCGGGATCGACCCCGCGCAGCATGTCGTTGGCGCCAAGTTCCAGGATCACCCCATCGGCGCCATCGCCGAGCGCCCAATCGAGCCTCGCCTCGCCGCCAGAAGCAGTGTCGCCGGAGACCCCGGCATTGACGACCGTCACATGATAGCCTTCCGCGCGCAGCGTCTTTTCGAGCACGGCGGGAAAGGTGGCATCGTTTGGCAACCCATAACCCGCGACCAGACTGTCGCCGAAGGCAATGATTTTCAGTGCGGGTGTTTCCTTCGCGGCGGGCCGGGCCGGCCATGACAGCGCCTCCAACAAAAGCGCGGCCGATAATTGCAGGAACGCGCGGCGATGGCCATATCCGCCAGGCCTCGACCGTGGCATCGGATTGGGCAAGGCAGTATCGCGTGCGGTTTCGGAGGGCATGGATGGGGGAACCGGCGGTGGAACTCGAAGATGTGCATCTAAGCCTGGGACGTGGCGCGGCGAGGGTCCATATCCTCAAGGGAATTTCGCTTAATATAGGGCGCGGCGAAACAGCCGCCCTCGTCGGGCCTTCGGGCTCGGGCAAATCCACTCTTCTCATGGTGATGGCGGGCCTTGAGAGGCCCGATGCGGGCTCGGTCAAGGTTGACGGCACCGGCCTCGGTCGCCTTGGCGAGGACGCGCTCGCGCGCTTTCGGGGCGCGCGGATCGGCATCGTGTTCCAGTCGTTCCACCTCATTCCGACCATGACTGCTCTCGAAAATGTCGCGATTCCGCTTGAGCTTGCTGGCGCCGCCGCGCCATTCAGCCGCGCCCGCGCCGAGCTCGCCGCTGTCGGCCTCGATGATCGACTCGGGCATTACCCGGCGCAATTGTCGGGCGGCGAACAGCAGCGCGTCGCGCTTGCCCGCGCGTTGGCGCCGAATCCGGCCATCCTCGTCGCCGACGAGCCGACCGGAAACCTCGACGAGGCGACAGGTGCTGGCATCATCGACCTCATGTTCGCCTTGAAGCGCGAACGTGGCGCGACCTTGATCGTGGTCACCCACGATCAGGCACTTGCCGGCAAATGCGAGCGCAGGATCGAACTGCGCTCCGGCCGCATCGAGGGCCTGAAAGTGCAGGCGCGGAATTTTCGGTAGATTTATATCAACGACACCCAGACATCAAAAATCAGCGAGACGCAAGGATAGCGGGCGATATACGCTTGGCTTACGATTGGCCGATACAAACATATAATGCTATCCGTAGCGCTTATTCTCGAGGCCCATGGATGTTTTAGCTTGGTGCGATCGGGAAGAGGAAAACATCAGTGACCTTATCGTTCCGCTTGACACTATCCGGACGCGAGTGGGATTCGCGCGTTGGAGGTTGGCGGTGCGAGGCACTAGCGATACCCGGTGCGAAGCTCCAGCAACTTTGTGACAATGGGACCGAAGTTGGGACAAGCGATTACCAAATCGAGAACGGCGTTATCGTCTGGAACAAGAAAGAGCGGCCCGCTGAGATTGTGGCGGCGGTGGAAATAGACAAGGATCTTCAGGCAATCCAGGATGCCAACTCAGCACTCGCTGCTGATAAGGCAGGTCTTGAGGAACAGAAGTTTGCACTTGAACAGCATAAGTTCAAGTCAGACAGGTTTTGGAAGGCGCTGTCCACTATTGGCGCGGTACTTGGCGTTACCATAGGCTACGCATACAAATATTATTTGGAGCCCGCGTCTACAACTACTGGCGCGCCGGCAATCGCTTCATTCGACCGATCCAACGACTTTCTTTCCTCTAATTCGCAACAATCATTCCGATCCTTGCTCAAAGTGGCGAATCGCGAAGCGTGGTTCGTCGGCACGAGCTTTTATATTTCCACGGACCAGTTCCGCGATGAGCTCATCGAAAAGGCTCGCACCGGTTTCGACCTAAATTTCCTCGTATTTGACCCTGCTTCGCCCGCGGCAAAGACGGTCGCTCAGCTGCTTGATATTCCTGTCGAGTCCGTTGTAGAGCAATGCGTCACCGGGCTTCGCTCACTTCAAGTCATCAGAAAGGCTTTGCTAACCTCCGGCTCAACTGGACAGGTGCGCGTACGGCTCTCGCAAATCCCTTTCTCTTCCCGACTTTACTTTTTTGATCCTAAGATCACTTCTGGCAGCATTTACGTGATTCCCCAGGTTAGTTCGGTTAGCTCTCAGAACTCACCTGGCTTCTTGGTGCGCAACGATAAAGCCCCCTTTTCGAGCGTGTTTTTCGATGGTATCGGCCGACTTTGGAACGGCTCGTTCGTTACCGAGCTCGATGCTTGGCTGCGAGCGCATCCGGAATACGGCATCTGATTGCGGATCGTACAAGCAAACGAAGCCGCAGCCGAGCAAGTCTGAAACTATACGATTAAATAACGTATCGGAGTTTGCATCAGACTTAGATAGAACAATCCGCCGTAACACTGGGTACGGAACGACCTTCGTCCCAAGCGTTTCCAAAACAATCCACTGCCTGTTCGAAAGTGTTCTAAATGCGCCGGTTACGGTATGACAAATTAGCCACCGCCGCTCGTTTAAACGCCTCGCGATCACGTAGGGCGAAACGTAGTAACAACCGGTCTTCGAAAGTTTGATAGAGAAATGACACTCGTCAACCGGCGCATCTTCGAAAGGCTTCAACTTGTGGGCACGCCTGATCGTGCGCAGCGCTTGCGCCATTTCCAGATTATCGCTGACAAAAACCTGGGTATTGCGCGCCGCGATATCTTCTAGAAGCTCCTTCTCTTGCTCGTCGACGATGAGACTGACCACGTGTCCACGAGCGGTTTTCCACTGCGCGAGATGGCGCGAACTGGTCAGATAGCTCAAGAAAACGGCGTCCGTCCGAACTGTCTCTTCGGTTTTGTAGTCAAAGACATCAGCTCGATTAACGTTGCCGGTCTCAAGCGCACTCGCCATCAACAAGCGGCCGCTTCGCTCCTGCCCTTGGTTTTCGCCTTCGACTGAACAGAGGACACTTGCCGCGACACACGAGAGCGAAGGCGCGATTTGGCAGACCTGATCGGACCAAGGAACACCTCTTAGTCCAAAGTGTTCTAGCGCTTTCGACATAGCCTGTCCGGGCGAGATGATAAAGGGCTCGACATTTATCTGTAGCTTACCGGGATGACGGATCTGCAGGCTGCGAAGAATCTCGATTGTGTGTACAAAACTGCTTCTCTTGTCCGTGGGAAAACCTGGAATGATGCCTGCCACAACAGAGATCCCTGCCGAAAGGAATGCTTCTAGAGCTTTGATGTTGTCTGCCTCGGTCCGCCGTTTTTTCATCGCCGCCAATGTTTCGTCCGCCATCGACTCGATCCCAACGAAAACACTGTAGCAGCCCGCGCGCTTCAATAGGCGCGCTGTGGCAATATCCATGTTCGCGCGCATAAATCCGCTCCACTCTGTCTTATTGCGCTGGCGGAGTAGCTCTTCCGCGAAGGCTACGAGGCGTTTTGGATGGCCATTTAGCAACGAGTCAGTGAAAGCGATCTCTTCGGCACCATAGTGCCTGGCAAGGTATAAAAAGCCTTCAACAGTGTTTTCGACTTCACCCGGTCTGAAGCGCTCCCAAAACTGCCATTCGCTGCAAAAAACGCAGCGGTCAGTGCAACCGCGAGAGAAATGATATGGCAACGTTCTCCAACCATTCTGCTGATAGGCGGTGATTGCCATTCCGCTGAAGTCAGGAATGCGAACGCCGGCGATCGGGAGAAGTGTGCGCTTTGATCCCGACGCTATGGTGCCGTTGGGCTGAAGGAAGCGACTTCCAGCTGCGGTGCCTTCGGCGGGAAACCTGTTAACGATAAAGTCCGTGTAGAGGTCAAGCAGTACCTGCTCACCTTCGCCAAGCGCGACAACGTCCACGACCCCGCTTTTCAGTGCGAGCGCTGCGCTTGCGTCACTTTGGGTAACCTGTGGGCCGCCTAAGACGATGCGCGGGGCCTGCTCAAGCCTCTTGAGGCAGCAGCAGAAAAGAAGCGTGGTCAGATAATTTGACGTCCAAACCGAAAACCCGATGAAACGCACGTGCGCCAGCTTTTGCGCAGCGGCAGAGAGATACTTTAATATCGAAGCAAGATAAGCTTTTAAATAGACGGCCGGTATACCGCGATGAAGGGCATACTCATCGGCGACTTCATCCATTCCGGCAAGCAGCGCGCGGCCGCGCATGAAGTTATCCAGGACCTTGAGAACAAGCGGCAGATCGGGGATGTCCATCACGAAACTGTCGCCGAACACGCTGGTATGAGTATAGGTGGGTGAGACCGCGTCCGGAACAGCCAATCGTAGGTCGATAAACCCGAATTCGTCGCATCCCTGCTGCTTCAGGAAGGCCGTCAGGTAAGCTGGTGCCGCTGGCGGCTCTGTCTTAGAGTAAGGCGGCACAATGCACAGCAGTACTGGCCGTTTGCTGAACCGTTCCATACGTCCCTCCTTGTCTTGCTTAGACAAGGGTACGGTGCGGAGGCGGGAGAGGTCAACTGACCGGAACCGGGCAGTCTATGAGGCCGCATCCTGGAGGTAAAGCAGCGCGATAATCCTTCTTGCTCATATCAAGATTAGGTTATCTTCTCCGCTGGCATTTTAGCGCTCTCGTTGCCGCCGCTGCCGCACTCACTGGCGCTGGCGCTATCGCTGTCCTACTGTTGAGCCAAAGAGCCGCCGGTCATGGTTGGCATGGCCGCTTTCTCGCGGTTATCCTCGCCGCAATGATCGTGGCTTGCATCGCGGGGCGATGATCCCGAGCCTCGTCAATCTCGCCATCGGCGGCATGGCTTTTACACGCGGGATACCATGGCTAGCGCGGCTTCTCTCGCAATGGATCCCTGCGGAGAGAGCCGTGCCGGACTACAAACGGCAGCTGGCCGCCATAGGCTTGACGGCCCAGATGTTCGCGGGCGCAGGTCTCGGCATCGCGGCGCAGGCGTTTCTCGCCTTGGGCCTCATTTTCCATGTCATGCCCTGGATGGGCCTCGACCTGCTCGACATGGCCCGCGCCGTCGCCGCCTTCGACCTGCCGGCTCGGATGGGGAAGCTTTTCGCGGGCTTCTTAGCGCTCAAGTAGCGGTCAAGTCTCGCCTTTGCGGATCGCCTCCCTGGGCCAGCGAGCCCACCGGGGTTTTGGTACGATCCACCCTGGGCCGAATGCGTTGTGGTCTTGGCCCGTTTTGAAGGCGAGGCGAAGTCAAGGTTTTTGTCCGAGGGCGACTACATTCTCATTCCGGCGCGCGTAAAACACCGTGTCGAATGGACCAACAAAGAACATGCGACGACCTGGCGTGCCGTTCATTATCCCGAAACCGAATAGAGCCGGAAAGCACCCGGCTTTAAAGTGAAGATCATGGAACGGCTCGATCCCCCAGTCTCCTTGACGAAAGTCCGGCGGCATTATTCAAAAGGATTACGCTGGCCCTTAGTCCCGCGCTTCGCCATGCGTGATTTTCGCGGCGGCCTGCGCGGGTTCGCGATCTTTCTCGCCTCCATCGCGCTCGGTGTCGCCGCGATTACCGGCATTGGCTCGGTATCGCTTTCGCTCAAGGACGGGCTTGCCCAGCAGGGCCGCGCGATCCTCGGTGGGGACGCATCTTTCGATGTCTCCCAACGCGAATTGTCCGCCTCCGAGCGTGATTTTCTTGGCCAGCAGGGACGCCTCTCGACGGTGGCGCTGCTGCGCGCCATGGCGCGGCGCGATGACGGCGAAGCGGCTCTGGTCGAGATCAAGGCGGTCGATGAAGCTTATCCCCTCGCGGGTGAAGCCGTCCTCAATCCGGCGCTGCCTCTCGCCGAGGCGTTGGCCGGGCGTGACGGCGCCTACGGAATCGTGGCGGACGCGGCGCTCCTTGGAAGGCTCAGCCTCGCCATAGGGGACCGTCTTACGATCGGCGGCGCGCGGTTCGAGTTGCGCGCGGTGCTCGTCACCGAGCCGGACCGGCTTGCCAGCGGGATAAGGTTTGGACCCCCGGCGTTGATCTCGCAGCGGGCCTTGCGGGCGACCGGATTGCTCGAACCGGGCGCGCTCGTCAGATGGCTTTATCGTGTCGTGCTCCCGGGAACGCCGGCCAGCGATGCCGAAGTCGCGGCATTGACTGAGGCGGCGCAAATGCGATTCCGCGAGGCCGGATGGGAAGTTCGCATGCGCAATAATATTTCACCGCAGTTGTCCCGGAATCTTGACCGCTTCACCGAATTCCTAACCCTCGTCGGGATCACCTCCCTAATTGTGGGCGGCGTTGGCGTTGCCAATGCGATGCACGGTTTTGTCGAGCGCAAGCGGACAACGATCGCGATCCTGAAGGCGCTGGGCGCGACTGGATCCACGGTCTTCGCCTTGATGTTGACGCAAGCGATGCTAGTCGCGAGTGCGGGGGCGGCGTTGGGCGCGGCGTTCGGCGCCGCCTTGCCTTTCGTCGCGGCCTCTGCATTCGGGCACCTGATTCCGTTCCCGATCGCGCCAGCGATTCACCCGGCCGCGATCGCCAAGGGGCTTTTCTATGGCTTTCTGACCGCGCTGGCGTTTTCCGCGGGCCCGCTCGGCGGAGCGCACGACGTGCCGGTTCAGGCCCTGTTTCGCGCCGGAATCGAATCCCGGCGGACCACGCCGAGGCCGCGCTATCTCGTCTTGACGCTTGCCGTGGCTCTCTGCCTTACTTCGGCGGTTCTCATTTTTGCCGCGGACAGGAGGCTCGTCTTGATTTATATGGGCGCGACACTTGCCGCCTTTATTTTGCTGCGCGCGGCCTCTTTTCTGATCGTCGCTTGCGCAAAAAGACTTCCGCATGCGCGGGGCGTGGCGTTGCGGCTGGCGGTTGGCAATATTCACCGGCCCGGCGCGCTGACCTCATCGGTGGTGCTGTCGCTTGGCCTCGGGCTCACGCTTCTTGTTGCGCTCACTCTCATCGACGGCAACATCAGAGCGGAACTCCACCATTCCGTCGCCGGGAAGACGCCAAGCTTTTTCTTCCTCGATGTCCAGAGCGCGAAGGCCGAAGCATTCGCCGATTTTTTGAAAGGCCAAGCGCCGGAGGGCAAAATCGAACTCGTCCCGATGTTGCGCGGGCGCATCGTCAAGCTAAACGGGATCGAGGCCGGCGCGGTGCGGCCGAAGCAAAGCGTCGCTTGGGTGCTCGAAGGCGATCGCGGGATTACCTTCGCCGAATCCGTGCCGGAGGGATCCAGCGTCACTAAGGGAAGCTGGTGGCCTAAGGATTACCGCGGACCGCCTTTGGTTTCGGTCGAAATTGAGATCGCCGAAGGGCTCGGGCTGGCAATTGGCGACGAGGTCACGGTTAATGTTCTCGGCCGCGACATCACCGCCAAACTAGCCAGCACGCGCAAGGTCAATTGGCGCAGCTACGGGATCAATTTCGTGCTTGTGTTTTCGCCAAACAGCTTGGCTGGTGCTCCCTTCGGGGAGCTCGCCACGCTAACCTTTGCCAATGGCGGCGACGCCGCGCGGGAAAGCGCGCTTTTGCGCGCGACGGCGCGGAGTTTCCCCTCGGTGACCAGCATCCGCGTGAAAGACGCGCTTGACGCGCTAAATACCGTTGTAGGCCAGCTCGCCTTCGCCATTAGAGCTGCATCGAGCGTGGCGTTCCTGGCTTCGATCCTCGTCTTGGGTGGCGCGCTCGCGGCCGGTCAGCATGCCCGCACGCACGATGCCGTCGTGCTAAAGACCCTCGGCGCCACAAGGTCGCGGCTGCTCGCCGCTTATATTTATGAATATGGTCTTATTGGGCTCTGCACCGCGCTGTTCGGCGTGGCGGCGGGGAGCACGGCCGCGTTCGAGATCGTAGGCCGCGTGATGGAGCTTGAATTTGTCTGGCTTTGGCCACAGGCGGTTGCCGCCGCCGCCGTCGCGGTCATTGTCACGATCTGCCTCGGGCTTCTCGGGACTTGGCGGGTCCTCGGGCGTAAACCGGGGCCATATCTGCGCGATTTGTGATAAAGAGGCCTTAACTATTGTTCATGATGGGGCGCCCTTGTACGCGGCTCCGGCTTGCGCCATATTAGGGCCGACGCTGAACCCCGCAAAGGGCAGCGGCCGGAGGCGGTCAAGCCTCCATAACGCTTAGAGGAAAATATGTCCGACTTCGATCGCAACGCTAGTACCCGCTGGGGGCAAGGCGTAACCCGGGCCGGTCGCGCCGAAATCGATCAGGGCCTGCGCTCTTACATGCTTGGCGTCTACAACAACATGGTGGTGGGCTTGGCGCTCACCGGCGCGGTGGCGCTTGGTGTCCACATGCTCGCCGTAACCACCGACCCCGCGTTAGGCGTGCCGGTTGGGCGGCATCTGCTGCTGACCTCGTTTGGCGTAACGCTTTATACAACGCCGCTTAAGTGGGTGGTGATGCTGGCGCCGCTCGCCTTCGTGTTCTTTTTCTCGTTCCGCATCAACCAGATCTCGGCTTCGACCGCGCGTGGCGTGTTTCTTGCTTTCGCGGCGTCGATGGGGTTGTCTCTATCGACCATCCTGCTCGTCTATACCGGGACGTCGGTTGCGAACGCCTTTTTCGTGACTGCGGCGGCCTTCGGCGGCTTGAGCCTTTATGGCTACACAACGCGGCGTGACCTGGCGCCCATGGGCGCGTTCATGGTGATGGGCCTCTTTGGCCTCGTGATCGCGATGCTGGTCAATCTGTTCTTGCAGAGCACCGGGTTCCAATTCGCCCTGTCGATTCTGTCGGTGCTGATCTTCTCCGGCCTCACAGCCTGGGACACACAGGCGATCAAGGAAATGTATTTTGCGAGCGACGATTACGAGGTCGCAACCAAGAAATCCGTGTATGGCGCCTTGAGGCTGTATCTGGATTTCATCAACATCTTTCAGTCGCTCCTGTTCCTGACAGGTAGCCAAAACGACTGACGATGGAGCCGGCATTTAGACGAAGGCTCCGCTTGCGCGGGGCCTTTTTTGCGCGCCGCCTGGGCCTTCGCCCGTTTCATCCCAGTTTGCGGAACAATGGGTTCACGCGCGACTGAATGTGGGCGAGGCATGCCACCCCGCAAGCGCCCCCCGCGCGATCAGAAATCGCTGACGATTCCTCTTACCTCCCAATCGCCGTAGCGCACTGGCTCGGGACCGTCGCGGCCGTTGATTTCCTTGGCCGCCGCGTGGTGATTCAATGCGCCGCGGCGGCGGCGCTCTTCGGCCTCGGCGAGTGCCCGCCGCGCCGCTTGGCCGGGTTCGCCATGGCCCGCGCCGGCAACCGCGAGGCCACCTGTCTCGTCTTTCAGCCGTTGCATCTTCGTCCTCCTGGTGCCGCCGGGAGAAGCGGCGCCCACCCGCACGCGCCGCGTTTCCGCTCCCGCTGGATCCTCGCCCATATGCTGGGCAAAGTCCAACTGTTCGTGCTAGGAGAGAGACATGATCGGCGTCCCCGAAGCCTTCGTGGCGGAGTCTCGAGTTTGATCGCATCTCCGCGTCCGCCGGCGGACCGGCGGCGTAGCCGCAAGGTTTCGAACGGCCGCGCAACTCAACTGGCTTCGGGTGACAGTCGCGGGCGGGAGAGCGAGCCGTGCCCCGGTCTTGCCGCGCGTCTCGCCGCGGCGGCGATCCTGAACGATATTGTCGTCAGATGTCATCCGCTCGACGAATGTTTTTCGGGCACGGCGATCCTGTCGCGGCTTGGCGGATTGGAACCTCGCGACATCGCCTTGACGCGTTCGATTGTCACCGTCGCGCTACGCCGGCTGGGCACCATCCGTGCCAACCTGGCCAGGCTTTTGGAAAACGGGCTGCCGCGTCAGGCCGCCCACCTTGAATGGACGCTGATCGCGGCGTCGGCGCAAATTCTCTTTCTCGACGTTCCCGATCACGCCGCCGTCGATCTTGCTGTCCGCATGACCAGGTTTGAGACGAAAAACGCGCCCTACGCTTCTCTCGTCAACGGAGTCTTGCGCAATCTTATCCGCGCGCGCGAAAAAATACTGCGGGAAAGCGATCCCCTGGATCACGACACGCCCGCATGGCTCGCGGAGCGCTGGCGTAAAACCTATGGCGAGGCCGGGGCGCACGCCATCGCAAGCGCCCATCGCGAGGAGCCGACACTGGATGTCACGGTTCTGTCGGACCCTTTGATCTGGGCGGAGCGGCTCGGAGCAAACGTCTTGCCGACCGGTTCGCTACGGCTTTGGACGCATATGCCGGTGCCCGGACTTCCGGGCTTCGCGGAAGGCCGCTGGTTTGTCCAGGATGCGGCGGCAGCTCTGCCGGCAAGGCTTTTGCGGGTTGGACCCGGTACCAAGGTGGCCGATTTTTGCGCCGCTCCCGGGGGCAAGGCGGCGCAACTCGCGGCGGCCGGCGCCGAGGTCACGGCGATAGACCGTTCGGCCCAGCGTTTGAAAAAGCTCGCCGAAAATTTTGCCCGGCTCAATTTGCGCGCCAGCATCGTCGTTGCCGATATCGTAAACTTTAAAACGGCGCCTTTCGATGCGATTCTGGTTGATGCGCCATGTCTCGCCACGGGGACGATCCGGCGTCATCCGGATATCGCCTGGATCAAAAAACCGCGCGATATCGTGGCGCTGACGGCGCTTCAGACACGCCTGCTCGACAAAGCCGTCGAACTGGTGAAGCCTGGCGGAATGATTGTCTATTGCACTTGTTCGCTTGAACCCGAAGAAAACGAAATGCAAATTGCGGCTCTTCTTCGCCGCAATCCCGGCGTCATGCGGGTTCCGATCGAACCCGGCGAGGTAGGCAATTTGCCCGAAGTCTTGAACGAAAACGGCGAATTGCGGACATTGCCGTCGCATCTTCCCGCTGCCGAGCCGCGGCTTTTCGGCCTTGATGGCTTCTTCGCCGCCCGCCTGTTGCGCCGCGGTTAATAAACCCGATAGGAATTTTATCGATAACGCAATGCCCCAGGCGAGAACCGCCGGGCTTCCGGCGATTGTGCGCCCGTCGCAAAAGTCTTGCCGGCCCCATCGCGCTTCCATCGCGGGGCGGCATGTGACATCGAGGAGTTGACCCCTGGCCGACGCGACATTCAAGGACTGGCTGCGCGTCGCGGGTCTCCTTGCTGCGCGCGCGGGAATGGCTTTGCGGCGCGGCCTCGCTGAGCCTGCGCGTGCCGCCATCGGACTGGGGCGGCGGCGGCCGGAGAGGCTCTTGATTGCGCCGCAAGATATAAGGACCAGCGATCCGACCCTCGCGGCGGACATCTATGCCGGCTATTTTGCATTCGGCGGCAAGATCGTCAATGCGCACGGCCGCTCGCCGTTTGAACTGGAGCCGGGATCGGCAGCGTGGGCGCGGGCTCTCGCGGGTTTCGGCTGGCTCCGCCATCTGCGCGCCGCCGACACCGCCCTGGCGCGCGCCAATGCCCGCGTCCTCGTCGATGATTTTTTGAGCTTGGCGGGCAAACCTAGTTCAATTCCGGCATGGGAGCCCGAGGTCGCGGCGCGGCGCATGCTTGCCTTTCTGTCGCAATCGCCAGTGATCCTCGATGGCGCCGACCGCGACTTCTATCGCCGCTTCATGAAAGGTCTCGGCCGCAGCCAGGTTTTCTTGGAGCGCAAGCTCGCCGGGGGGCTCGCCGGCGAACCGCGCCTCATTGCCGCGATCGCCCTCGCCGAACTCGGTCTTTGCGTGGAAGGCACCCGCAGTCTGACCCGCAAAGGCACGAAGCCGCTTGCCGAGGAGCTTGATCGTCAAATTCTTCCAGACGGCGGCCACGTTAGCCGCAATCCGGAGATCTTGCTCGACTTGCTTCCAGATTTGCTTCCCTTGCGGCAGGCCTATGCCGCACGCGGGTTACAACCCCCGACGCAACTCCTCAACGCGATCGATCGGATGATGCCGATGCTGCGTCTGTTCCGGCATGGCGACGGCACGCTCGCCCTGTTCAACGGCATGGGCGTCACGCCGCCAGAACTGCTTGCGACGATCCTCGCCTATGACGACGTGCGGGCGCAGCCGCTCACAAGTGCACGGCACTCGGGCTACCAGCGCCTCGAGGCAGCCGACGCCATTGTGTTGATCGATGCGGGATGCCCGCCGCCGCAAATTTATTCCCAACGCGCGCATGCCGGATGTTCGTCCTTCGAGTTTTCAGTTGGCGCGCAGCGGCTTGTCATCAATTGCGGCGCGCCGGATGCCAATCGCGCGCCGGCGCGCGAGGCGGCGCGCATGACGGCGGCACATTCGACTCTCGTCATCGACGACACCTCCTCGTGCCGTTTTGCCTCTCACACGGGGTTGCGAAAATGGCTCGGCGATCAGACCGTCTCGGGTCCAAACAAGGTCGATGTCGAGCG
>DATBYR010000119.1:0-7726 GCA_036513565.1 Methylocella sp.
GGATTAAACCACTTCACGGTTCCCGTAGTCATAGAGGCTATCCTTAGAGTCGTAGAGAAAAGAGGCGCCCATCCATGCGGACGCCGATGTTGCATCGATGTTTTGAGGAGGAGGTCGTCAGCAGACGCAAAAATGCGAGGCCAAGCCGTCGGCAAAAACACGACACTCCGCAATGTATGTTTTTACGATCGGCAAAACAAGGGGGGTCATCATTGGTTTTTAGAGTAAGTTCCGGCAAAGCCGAACAGCTTCACCGGACGAAACCGCGTCGTGCGGAAGGCGCCGAAGGCTGCTTTTCGGCCAATTTTTGCTCAAAGCCTCTCGATCCGCGCAAGGGTAAACAGCCCGAAAGGCGGCAGTTTGCGGCGTTCCACGAGACGGACGGCCGGCGTGGAATCGATCCAATCGCCGAGAATCGACCACGCGAATTCCGGCTGCCAGCCGAGTTCGGCGCTGCATTTGGCGAGGGCGGATTCGATCCAGGCCATTGGGCCTTGGCCGCTGCCGACATGATTGACCAGGATGATCTCTCCGCCGGGCTTCACGATACGGGCCAGTTCATCGAGACTAGCGCGCGGCTCGGGCACGACCGTCAGAACGTAAGGCGCGACCACCGCGTCGAAATGGGCGTCTGGGAAAGCGAGGCGCGCAGCGTCCATGACCACGAGGCCCTCGACATTGCCTAAAGCCTTGGCGTGTACCCGCCGTTGGGCGCGCCGCAGCATAGGCTCGGAAAGATCGACCCCGGTCAATCGCGTCCGCCGGTCGAACATGGGCAATTCGAGGCCGGTACCAACGCCGACATCGAGCACATGCCCACCACGGCGATCGGCCGCCGCCGCCGCGGCCTTGCGTCCCGGCCGCAGGACGAGTGCAAAGACGAGATCGTAAACCGGTGCCCAGCGAGCATAGGATTTCTTGACATGCTTATTGTCGAGAACGGCCGGATCGCCCGCGCGCCCCGGCGCGGCGTCCAAGACAGGGACATCAAATACTTCCTCTTGCACGAGCGCTAACCTCCACGGTTCGCCGGTGCGATTTCCATTACGTGGACCCCCGCTCCGGTCACTTGTTCTTGTGCTTCCACTCCCGCGCGGGATGCGGCCGGTTTCCCGCTCAAAGCGGCAGCGGCTCGGCCCGCGTGTAATTATTTTCCGTGACCGCCGGACAAGCCAATTCCGCCGAAACAATGAAGCCCCCGCCCAAAACCCGCGCATGTGGCCGGTCCGACGCATAAAAGACGCAGGCTTGGCCGGGCGAGACGGCATCCTCGGCGGCGGCGAATTCGACGGCGGCCTCGCCGGGAGCAATGTAAAGGAAAGCCCGAACGGGAGGCCGGGAGGAGCGGATCTGCACGTAGAGCTCCTCTCTCCTGGCGTGATCATCGAGCGTGCCGGGCCCGATCCAGTTGAGCGCGCCCAAACGGACCCGGCGGGTCGCCAACGCTTCGCGCGGCCCGACGATGACGCGGGCCCGCGCGGCGTCCAGTTTGACAACAAACAGCGGTGCGCGGGTGGCGAAGCCGCCAAGCCCCAGGCCACGCCTTTGGCCGACCGTGTAATGGATGACGCCCGGGTGGCGTCCGAGCACCCGGCCGTCGATATGCACAATCTCGCCCGGCAGCGACGCGCCAGGCGTCAAGCGTTCGATGAGATCGCTGTATCTTCCGGTTGGAACGAAGCAAATATCTTGGCTGTCGGCTTTATCGGCAACCAGCAGGCCGAACCGGCGGGCGAGGGCGCGGACTTGTGTTTTTTCCATATCGCCAAGAGGAAACCGCAACAATTGGAGTTGCGCCTTGGTCGTCGCGAACAGGAAATAGCTCTGATCGCGGGAAAGGTCATGGGCGCGATGGAGCGCGCGATGGCCAGAGGCATCGAGCCGGGACGACACGTAATGGCCGGTCGCCAAGACATCGGCGCCGAGGTCTTGCGCCGTCTCAAGGAGATCGGCGAATTTGATTTCGCTGTTGCAGGCGACGCAGGGTATGGGCGTTTGCCCCGCCGCATAACTTTGCGCGAACGGCGAGATGACCTTGCGCCGGAACCTCTCCTCGTAGTCGAGCACATAGTGAGGGATGCCGAGGCGGGCCGCGGTAAGACGCGCGTCATGAATGTCCCGTCCGGCGCAACAGGATCCTTTGCGGTGAACCGCCGCGCCATGGTCGTAAAGCTGCAACGTCACGCCGATGACATCGTAGCCCTGCTCCTTGAGCAATGCGGCCACCACCGAGGAGTCGACCCCCCCCGACATCGCGACGACCACCCGCGTTTGCGCCGCCGGCTTACCGAACCCGAGACTATTGGGATCTTCAATCCCTCCCGGCGCGGGATTTTCATTCATGGCCGTCGCCCGTCGCTCGATCAATTGGCGTGCAAGTGTCCTTTTGCCGCGTTACCAGAGTGATCTGGTACGCCGGTTCGAAGGCTAGTATCTCGGGCCGGGCGCCGCTGCGCGACTCTCAGCGCCAATTCGGCAGGCACAAGCGCGAAAGCTGGCGCTGGCCCTGTCGCCACGAGCACGAACCTGCATTGCGCGGCATTCTTATTTAATACCCTCCCTAATCGCAAATGCAAATTCACCTGGCTCTTGTCCTCCCGAGTGCCCCCCAGGCTGCTTCCTTTAACGTTATGCAAATCAATCGTCTCAATTAGAGACATAAAGCACCCAACATCGCGGTCGTGCCAAATAATAGAGGGCTTTGGAATGGAATTTCATTAGCAAAAGCGCAGCTTGGGTTTAGGCAAATCTTAAAACACCTCGCCTATTTTGTCCGCCAAGAAGTCAGTCTGGTATGTGAGTTTCGAGCATGGCCGAACCGAACCGTCTCAGGACGAAATATGTCATCGGGCCCGACGGCAGCCCCTTGACCGTCGCGGATCTGCCGCCTTCCACGACCAAGCGCTGGGTGATCCGGCGCAAGGCGGAAGTCGTGGCGGCGGTGCGTGGCGGCCTTTTGTCGCTGGACGAGGCGTGCAGCCGCTATACATTGACAGTCGACGAATTTCTGTCCTGGCAATTGTCGATCGACCAATATGGGCTGGCCGGACTGCGCACGACCCGCATTCAGCAATATAGGACCTGATCGCGGCGCGGTCTGTTCTCCGGCCGGCGGCGGCACGTCTCCGAATCCCGGCAGCGAGGCCGCCCGGTCCTTAAAGCCAACTCAATAATGATCCGGCGCGGCGTCCGCCTCTTCGTCTGGCCGCTTGTAGCGTACGACGAGCGGCACCTGAGCCACCGAGAAAAGAAGGATCAGAATAAAAATTCCTGGAAACTTGAAGGCGACCCAGGCATCGTTCGATTGCGTGCGCCAAACGATCTCGTTCAAAAGCGCAAGCGCGAAAAAGAAGCCCCCCCATCGCAAGGTAAGGAGCCGCCAGCCGCGCTCGGTCAAGGTCATGGCATTGTCGAAAATGATCGGCAGAACCGGCTTGTCCATCGCGAGGCCGCCTATGAGCGCGACCCCAAAGGCGGCGTAGAGGACGGTCGGCTTCATCTTGATGAAGGTGGCATCCTGCAAATAAAGCGTGAGCCCGCCGAAAACGAGCACCAGAACCGCGGTCATGAGCGGCACGGCCGGGAGCCGCCGTGTCGAAATGTACGAGACGGCGAGCGCTACCGCCACGGCCGGAATCAATACGAACGTGGCGGTAAAAAGCCCGGCGTTGGGGCCGCTCAACATCGACTGCGGCAGCAAGGATGCAACAGCGGGCTCGAAAAATTTTGGCCGCGCGTTCGCGAAAAAAAACAGGATTAACGGCCCCATTTCCACGCCGAATTTTAGCCATGGCGATAGCAGCTTGCCTCGTTTCGCCTTCGGTACGGCGGCGCCGACCTGTATTTCGTTCATTCAGTTTGACCTTTCCGGTTTTTTCGCCGCGCGGCTTAGCGCCAATCTTAATCTTCCAGGCCGGCGATGGCGCGGGCAAAATCGCGTGCTTCGAAAGCTTCGAGGTCGTTCGCGCCTTCGCCGACCCCGATGAAATGCACCGGAAGCTGGAATTTCTCGGCGATCGCAACGAGGATGCCGCCGCGCGCGGTTCCGTCGAGCTTGGTCATGACAAGACCGGTAACGCCGGCGACACGGCCGAAAATCTCGACCTGGTTGATCGCGTTTTGGCCGACCGTCGCATCGAGGACGAGAAGCACGGCGTGCGGTGCGCCGGGATCGACCTTTTTCATGACGCGTATGATTTTTTTAAGTTCGGCCATGAGCTCGGTCCGGTTTTGCAGCCGCCCGGCGGTGTCCATCAGCATCACGCCGGCGCCATGTTCCCGTGCCGCCTTGATCGCATCGAAAGCCAGCGCCGAGGCATCGCCGCCTCGTTCGTGCGCGATGACCGGACAATGGATGCGCTCCCCCCAAATGCGCAGTTGCTCGATCGCGGCGGCTCGGAATGTGTCGCCGGCGGCAAGCAGGACGCTATTCCCGTTGCTCGAAAATCGCGCCGCGAGCTTGCCAATGGTCGTTGTCTTGCCCGATCCGTTCACCCCGACCACGAGAATGACGAAAGGTTTCTTGCCGGTATCGATCTCCAGCGGCCGGGCATAAGGGGTTAGCGCGCGCTCGATTTCCGCGGCGAGGACCGCCTTGACCTCTTCGACGCCGACATCCTTGTCATAGCGGCCGTGGCCAATCGCTTTCGCGATCCTCGCCGCCGTCGCGACACCGAGATCGGCGCGGATCAACACGTCCTCCAAATCGTCGAGCATCGAAGCGTCGAGCTTGCGCTTGGTGAGGATCGCGGCGAGGCCTTCCCCGATCGAGCCGGACGAGCGCGACAGGCCATCGCGCAGCCGCGTCCACCAGCTCCGCTTTTGTCCGGCAAGGGGCGGCGCGCCAGGAGCACTTTCGCGCGCGGTGGATTCTGGCTCGAAAGCTTCGTCTTGCACTAGAGCCGAGAGGTCAGGCGCGGGGGCTTCCTCGCCGCTGCCCGGCCCCCCGTGAGACGGAGTTGCGGTCTCGGCCTCCGGTGGTGGCGTTTGCCGCCGCCGCCGCAATCTATAGGCGGTCCGGATCGTTGCGCTCACGATCCACCAACTACCGGCGCCCAGAACGAACGCGGCGGCGAGTTCGATTGCCCTCTCCTGCTGCACCACAAAGTCGATCAATTGGCTCCACATAAACCGGCGCTCCCATGGCTTTGCGTCTGCAGAACGAGCTTAGCGGCGTTCTTGGATTCTCCGTCAACTCCATAGAGCACCCAGCCTCGGAGCACGAGCCGCCCAGCCTGAAACCGAGACACCGAAGTTTGAAGGGATAGACGGCCGCTTCGGAGTATACCAGCTGCGAGAAATCGGGGCGGATTTGGAGGAACTTGTAAGCTACCCCTGGAATCCGGATGTGACCGACCCCGGCGTCACTTTCAACATCAGCGCGCTCTTTTCGATTGTCCCGAATGTCGCCCTGTCCACGCCGGAGAGCCAGATCTGCCCGCCCAAGGTTTCGAGCGCCTCAAAAAGCGCGTCGCGCCGCATCGGATCGAAATGCGCGGCGATCTCGTCGAGGAGGACGAGCGGCGTCAGTCCGCTCATCGCTGCCACGAGCCGGGCGTGGGCCAGAACCAGTCCGGCGAGGATGGCCTTTTGTTCTCCCGTCGAGGCCTGCGCCGCCGAGACTTGCTTCGGGCCGTGGCGCACGCAAAGATCGCTCGCCTGCGGCCCGATCAAAGTGCGCCCCGCCGCCGCGTCGCGCGACCGGTTGGCGCGCAAAATGCCACGATAAATGTCTTCGGCTTCCAGCGCCGGGCAGGTCCCCGTCAGGCGCTCGACATCGCCCTCCAAGGCGAGATCCGCCCATGGAAAGGCCGAGGTTTTATCCCGCGTCTCCGTAATGAGCGCCGAAAGCCGCGACACGGTCTCCATCCGTGCCGCGGCAACCGCGATGGCGAGTTCGGCGGCTTCCCGTTCGATCGCGTCGAGCCAGCCACGGTCGGCGCCAGGGCCCTCCTCCAGCAAACGGTTGCGGCTGCGCAACGCCCGTTCGAGCGCGGCCACGCGGGTCCCGTGATCGGCATCGATGGCGAGCACGAGCCGGTCGAGAAACCGCCGCCGGTCGCCTGCCGGACCCATGAAAAGCCCGTCCATCGCGGGGGTCAGCCATACCACGCGGACATAGTCGGAAAAGCCGCGTATGGAGCCTACGGGCTCGCGGTCGATCCGGTATTTGCGCAGCAGTGGCGCGTCCGGTTGCGGCTCGATCCCGGTCCCAAGTTGGACGCCGCCCTTTTGCGTTTCGAGTTCGACCGAGATCGCGAAGCCGCCGCCGCCGTTGCTACGCGCGCAATCTCTCAATTGCGCCCGGCGCAGGCCACGTCCCGGCGCAAGCAGCGAGAGGGCTTCAAGAAGGTTGGTCTTGCCGGCGCCATTGTCTCCGGTCAGCACGATGAGGCGCGCGTTAACCGCAAGATTGAGCGAGGCATAGGAGCGAAAATCGGCGAGCGCGAGCCGCCGCACGCCCGCTTGGGCGAAGGCTTTCGCGGGCGCGGGCGCCTCCAAAGACATTCCGCTCATGGCCGGAGAAGGCTCCTCGAACTTATGCAAATCGTCCATGTTCAACCAGAAATCCAGCGATGACGCGACACAGCGGCTCCCCGTCCGCGCCATTGGCGCAACGACGCTGCGAACAGAATACCCGCTGCAGCCCGAGCGTTCTTATGACTTGGCCCTTTTCCAATTCTCGGCAACCGCGAAGTGCGGACGATGCTTTAAGGTGATCACCGCAAAATCACACCTTCGGCGCCGTTGCCTCGCCCTACACGCGGCGCGGCGGATTGGCACCTCCTTTCAACTTTGCTTTGCGCCGGTCACCGAAAGTTGGTGACCAGCGGCAAATCAATCGGCGCCGATGACATCGCGGGCTTCCTCGGATATCACTTGCATCCGCGAAGTCGGCCGAACATGGACTTAACGCTTGATGAATGGCGACGGGTTGTCTTCCACGGAGGGTGCAAGATTGGGCAGCAAGGCCTTGTTCTACTTTGGTAATGCTGCCGTGGATCAGGTGCGTAACACGGGTTGGTTTGTCGGCCAGTTCGTTCCGGCCGAGCAAGACCTACGGCATCAGACGGACGTTGAGTTGAAATGGGGCGTACATAAGGACGGCGAGCAGCGATCCCACCCGTGGGCTAACGGAAACGCCACTACGATTTCCGTCCTGATCCAAGGTGCCTTGCATGTGACCTTCGACGTGGGTGGGACGCCGCAGGTTGTTACCCTGCGGACGGAAGGGGACTATGTTATTTTTGGACCCGGTGCCGTGCATTCCTGGGAGGCAGTCGGCGACACGATCGTCCTCTCGGTTCGATTTCCGTCCGTCGAGGTTGAACGGCCACGGATGTCTTCTGGCGGCTGACCGGACAACTGGCTAAGTACCCCTGAACGGTCTTGGCGAGACCCCGTTCGGAGATGGGCGTGGGCCGCCAACCCAGTGGCCCTTCGATCTTCGCCGGTTCAATGGCACGCCCGATGGCTCCATAGCGTCGAGCAGGTTGCATGTCTTTTCTACCACATCGATGTTGGTGCGCTCGTTGCGGCTGCCGATGTTGTAGCTGCGAGGAGCTGCTTGCTGACCACAAGGGTGATTGGCCAAAGCCGGCTGCCGGCGCCGCCGGCGAGGATGATCCCCTTCACGCCGCCACCTCGGCCGGCACCGCCGCGGCGAACTCCGTGAACACCTTGCCGGAGTTGGACCGGCGCGCGCGGCTCGCCCTTGCGGCATCGG
>DATBYR010000120.1:0-5683 GCA_036513565.1 Methylocella sp.
GAGGCTCATGACCAATTCCTCGCGGATCGGGTCGATCGGCGGATTGGTTACCTGCGCGAAATCCTGCTTGAAATAGGTATAGAGAAGCTTCGACTGCGTCGACAACGCCGAAATCGGCGTGTCGGTGCCCATCGACCCGACTGCTTCCTGGCCGGTCACCGCCATCGGCGGCAGCAGAAGCAAAAGATCCTCCTGGCTGTAGCCGAACGCCTGCTGGCGATCCAAGAGCGACACATCCGTGCGCGGCGAACGCGGATGGACCGCGAGATCCATATCCTCGAGCACGATCTGGGTGCGCTTCAGCCATTCGGCATAAGGATGCGAAACGGCGAGCGTGCTTTTGATTTCGTCGTCCGAGATAATGCGGCCCTGCTCCAAATCGACGAGCAGCATCTTGCCCGGCTGCAACCGCCATTTGGTAATGATCCGCACTTCGGCGATCGGCAAGACGCCGGCTTCCGAGGCCAGCACGACGAGCCCGTCGCTGGTGACGAAGTAGCGCGCCGGACGCAGACCATTGCGGTCGAGCATCGCGCCGATCTGGCGGCCATCGGTAAAGGCCATGGCGGCCGGCCCGTCCCAAGGCTCCATCATCGCGGCGTGATATTCGTAGAAGGCGCGGCGCGCCGGGTCCATCAGCGGATTGCCCGCCCAGGCCTCCGGAATGAGCATCATCATCGCATGGCTAAGCGAATAGCCGCCCTGGATGAGGAATTCGAGCGCGTTGTCGAAACAGGCGGTGTCCGATTGGCCTTCGTAGGAGATCGGCCAGAGCTTGCTTATGTCATTGCCGAAAAGCCCGGAGGCGACCGAGGCTTGCCGCGCCGCCATCCAATTGAGGTTGCCGCGCAGGGTATTGATTTCGCCATTATGGGCGACGAGACGATAGGGATGGGCCAGCGACCAGGTCGGAAACGTGTTGGTCGAAAACCGCTGATGGACGAGCGAAATCGCCGATTCGAACAAGGGGTCGGCGAGGTCCTTGAAATATTTGCCGAGCTTCGTCGCGAGCAGAAGGCCTTTGTAGACGATGGTACGCGACGAAAGCGACACCGGATAGTAGCCGGCAGTGCGCGGGTCGTTCAGATGGTAGACCGCGTTCGAAATCGTCTTGCGCAGAATAAAAAGCCGCCGCTCGAACACGGTCTGGTTCTCGACATGAGGGCCGCGCTGGATAAAAATCTGGCGGCTCATGGGTTCGGCCGCCCTGACGCTCGCGCCAAGACAAGAAGAATCTACCGGCGTGTCGCGCCAGCCGAGAGCGATCTGTCCTTCCGCGGCGACCATTTTTTCAACAATGTCTTCGACGATCCGGCGGCCCTCCATATCGCGCGGCAAGAACATCGCGCCGATCGCATATTCGCCCGGCGCCGGCAGGACGAAACCCTGCTCGATTGCCTTTTTGGCGAAAAAGCGATGCGGGATTTGAACCAGCATGCCGCAGCCATCGCCCGCCTCGGGATCGGCGCCGACCGCGCCCCGATGATCGAGATTACGCAGAATCTCGAGGCCCATGGCAATCATTTCGTGCGACTTGCGATTGCGCATGTCCGCGACGAAACCGACCCCACAGGCGTCATGCTCGTCGGCGGGCGAATAAAGGCCTTGAGCGGCCGGCAGGCCGGGATCTCCCCGGACCTGGCCGGTGACGATCGGATCCGTCATCTCTCGCCCTCCATTAAGAGAGAACCGCCAAAATACTACCGCCGTTGCAAGACCCCCCGCTCCATCGAAGCGCGCGAGGAGCCTAGTCCTTCTGGCCAGAACCGAGCCGAGCAAGAACCGAGCCACGCCGGCTTAGAGGCGCTGGTTCAGGCCGGCTTCGCACGCTGCTTCAACTATGGATTGGCGTCAATTCCGGACGCGGAGCGCTCGCCGCCGGCGTTACCCTAGCCGAAATAGTCAGTCACGCTGTCCTAAGGCTTTAAGATTGCAGATTTTTGGGGCTTTAACAAGCATTGAAAATGATCTTTGCGAACGGCGTGCGGCCGCACAAAAGAGGCTGATCGCGGCGGCGCACGCATTGCATTGCGCACCAGGCGCGCCGGGCTTCGCCCAATCTCCCTGTTGGCTTAAAATACACAATCGATTTCGCGAACGACAACACAGCCGGGGCAAGGCAAGCCACCTGAATTCCGGCGCCAAGCGCGACGTCCGAGCGCTTTGATCGCCATCGCGTGGTGTAGCCTGGCCTCGACGGCGGGGCCATCGTAATCTCCGGCGGGGTCGGATCGGTCAGCTTGTCATGATCGGCAGGCCGATGGATTCATCGCTCAGCAGCGCGGCGGATTCTAACATCAACATCAGCCGCGCGACCAGCGCCAACCGCCGTTGTTAGGTTCATCTTTCTGGAAAGGACGCCAGGGTGGCTGGGTGAACCGGCGCGCCACGTTGCAGCGGCGCCTGAGGGGGGAATCGCCTCCCGATTGGGGCGCCTTATCAAGCGCATAATTCCGCTTCAAATGGCATCAAGGAAAGGCCGGGACCGGGACCCATCAACCGGCCACGCGGCACCCGCGACCGCCGGTCATCCCGCACAAGCGAATATTTTTCGAGGTGCCCAATGACAAGACGGAGATTGCGTATTTGTTTCGTAGCGGAGCAATTCGTTCCGCCCGTCCTAGACGGGTCGGGCCGCGTCTATAAGGCTTGGCTCGACACCCTATCGCAGCGCCACGACGTCTACGCGATTCTCTTCAAGCAGTACCCAGTGGATACGCGCGAGGCCAATGACTACCTCGCACAAGTCTGCCGCGGCCATTTGATCCTCCCCGGCGTGCCGGACGGAAGGATATGGAAGACGCTACGAGCTGTCGCGCGGTATTTCAGCGGAAACCTCTTCGCGCCCCGCATCATCGAAGAATATCGCCGCGCCATTGTCAAGAAACGCATATCGGCTTTCCTGCTGTCGAACCAAATCGATCTCTTCGTCTTCAGCAAGCTCAGGACCGTCCATCAGTTCGGGTACAAGGCCATTGCAAGGCTTGGCCGGCCTCGCTTTCTCGACCTTCATGACGACTCCATCGAAGAGGAGCGGGTACAGCGCGAGGTGACAGCGAGACTGATCCGGAACTTTCCTTCATTATACCACTATAAACCTTATGGGCGAATGCTTATGCGCCACCGCCTGTCACGTCTTTCGATCAACGGGGCTCGGAGACAAGAGCGGAAGATGTTGGGATTGTTCGACTGCATCCTGTCGAGTTCTGTCGAAGAATGGCGCGCATACCGGGACCGGCTCGGCGACGCCATCTGCTGCGAGTTCCTGGCCTGGCCGGTCGGCATTCCCAGTTCCGCTCCGGCGGCTTCGAACACCCCGGAATTTCATGCTGGCTTCATCGGCTCAAACGCGATTTTCAACACTGAAGGTATCGTCTATTTCTGCACGCGCATCCTGCCGCTCATTCTGCGGGAAATTCCTTCTTTCCGCTGCCTCATCGCCGGAAAGATCGTCGATCCGTTATCGGTGATAGGTCAGAGCTGGCCGGGGTTATCATTGGAACCGCATGTCGAGGATGTCGGGTCCTTCTATGCCCGGATCGGCGTCAGCATGGTCCCTCTGCTCTCAGGGACAGGTGTGAGCGTTAAGACGTTGGAGGCGATCGCTTACGGGAAGCCTGTTGTTGCGACCTCGGCGGGCCTCCGGGGATTGCAGCGCGAGCTTTACCCCGAAATCATTGTGGCCGACAATCCAGCCTTGTTTGCGCGAAAGCTAATCGATCTATCTCGGGGGGACGTGAGGCCCACGCCGCGAATCCCATATTCCATGGTCGCGGCAGACTTTCTAGACACTTTCGATCGCATTGTGCAGCCGCACTTCCCTCTCGCCGCAGGCGCACCGCTATTGATTCCGTAATGGCCGTTGGGGGGTCAAAGCCCCCGCATGACGATCTCGCCGCCGGTGCTTCCGTCGGTGGCCGGGACGGGGCCGCCACGCCCTGGCAGACGGAACCCGAGAGCCGATCTCAAACGCGGGTTCCCATCCGGACGCTTTCGCTCCGCAATGACCCAGCCTTCGGCGTCCCGGCGACGGGACCCCGGAAGGCTGGACCGTTCGATCCGGCCCGAAATCTCGCCGCAGCCTCCGCGCCGAAGCGGGAGACAGTACCGCCCCACCCCATGCGATGCCGCACGGTGGCGCGCGCGGGGAGGGAAGCCGCCGGGGGCTGAATATTTATACTCTTCTACGTAATGTGTTGGACCTATTGTTATGAATGTACGTTCAATCATCGGCAGACCTACAGTCATAGAGAGCAGCTTTACTTAAATTGGCGAACAAATCGTGGACCAGAATCGGATTGACGGCACGGATGGTGGGGCCGGCCAAGGCGGCATTCTTGGTCGAGCATCTCGTTGCCCTCGTGGCTCTGGTTGGCCCGGCAGCTTGCCTATCTGGTCCGCTCGGCAATTACATGAGTAATATAATACCGCGGGTCGCGGAAACGTCCTCCGCTGGCTTCCAACATACTGTATGAAAATTCGAAAGCGTAACCGGTCATTCCCCGTGACCGTTGGCGCTTTTTCGGGGCGCCCAAACGCGTTTAATAGAGCAATTAAATCATGAGCTTACGCATTGCTACCGGCGCCCGCTTGCACTGGCGGCTCGCCACATTATAGTGCGCGCCTTTCGCGGATCATCCGCATCGCGAGAAGTTTAAGAGGACCAGCCGGACGCGCGAATGTAAACCACGGAGGGGTGGCCGAGTGGTTGAAGGCGCACGCCTGGAAAGTGTGTATGCGGGAAACCGTATCGCGGGTTCGAATCCCGCTCCCTCCGCCAAATCTACTATCCGACGGCGTCCAGTAGCATCCATCTAAATCCAAAAATCTCCTTGGATACGGCCTAATACGTCGTCCAATGGCGTCGCGAAGCGCCCAAAACGAGTTGTTGGCATCCTACGAATTTGTTGGTATATCTGCGGGCATACCAACAGCCATCGAGCCAAGATACCAACATGCCCCTGACCGACACCGCAGTCCGCAATGCGAAGCGCTGCGGGAGGCCTCAAAAGCTGAGCGATGGCGGCGGGCTGCACCTTCTCGTCAATCCCGACGGCGCCCGCTACTGGCGCATGGCCTATCGCTACCGAGGGCGGCAGAAGACCCTTGCGTTGGGCGTCTACCCGAACGTGTCGCTGGCGGAGGCTCGAACGGCGCGCGACGCTACAAAGAAATTGCTGGCATGCGATGTCGACCCGTCTCAGGCGCGGAAGAAGCAGAAGCGGGCCGCCCGCCTGTTGGCCGAGAACACCTTCGAAATCGTGGCGCGGGAATGGTGCGAAAATCAGAAGGATGGCTGGACCGCCCGCTACCATGACCACGTCGTCACGCGCCTTGAGGCCGACGTGTTTCCGGAGATTGGCGCGCGGTCCATCGCGGAGGTCGAGCCGCCCGAATTGCTCGCGGTCCTGCGCAAGGTCGAAAAGCGCGGCGCGCTCGAAATCGCGAAGCGGCTGCGGCAGACGGTCGGCCAAATATTCCGATACGGCATCGTCACGGGCAGGGCGAACCGGGACCCTTCGGTCGACCTTAAGGGCGCGCTCAAGGCCTCCGGGTGGCAAGCACATCACAAGGCCATGCCGCGCGAGGACTTGCCGGAATTCCTGCGGGCGTTGTCCGCCTATGACGGTGCAGCGCGAACACGACTGGCGCTGCGTCTCGCGGTGCTGACCTTCGTGCGCAC
>DATBYR010000121.1:0-21414 GCA_036513565.1 Methylocella sp.
CGTGAAGATTTCGGCGATCGGCGTCGGCATGCGCAGCCATGCCGGCGTGGCCGCGCTCGCATTCAAGGCGCTGGCGGAAAAAGGCATCAATATTAGGGCGATTACGACCTCCGAAATAAAATTCTCGGTTCTGATCGAAGCGGCTTATACGGAATTGGCGGTAAGAACGCTGCATACCCTTTATGGCTTGGACAAAGCTTAACCAAAAGCGGCCGTCTTCTTCTTGTCTCAAGGTTTTGGTTACCTTCGTGGTCCGGAGTTTGCTAGGTAAGCGGACCGAAGGCCAAAACCGGGAATCGGGATCGGCCAAGGCGAACATTTTTCACCCCAAGCGGATACCGGTTTGCATCAACAAAATTAGTTCAGTCGAAAGTTGAGAGCTTTCCAGTGCTTCCAGGAAACATGAAATAGCTCTCGACCATGATCCGCGATGAAGATCATGTAGAAACTAAGGAGTTTAGAGCACGATCCGGGATCGCGTGGTCTCGCGCCCGGATTGGTCAAGCCGTGCCGGTCCGGGATTCCGATCCGGCCGCTGGAACTTTGGAATCGATGGAACTGTTGCCGAATTAGCTGGCTTGGCCGTCGGTTGATGCGGCTTCCCGGTGCGGATTGGTGAAACCCAGAGGTCCGAACAGGAAACGCCCATGTTTGGCACGCTCGGCGGTCCCCGTCTGCTGTTGCGCCGCCTTCGCGAAGTCATGGCGGAGCCGGTCAGCCCGCAGGCCCGCCTCGACAAGATCGTCGTCCATATCGCCGCGAACATGGTCGCGGAAGTGTGCTCGGTCTATGTGCTGCGCGCCGACGGCCGGCTCGAACTTTATGCGACGGAAGGCTTGAACCGCGAAGCCGTTCATCTGACCACGCTGCGTACGGGCGAAGGTCTTGTCGGCCTGATTGCCAAGACCGCCGAGCCGCTCGCGCTTGCCGATGCACAGTTGCATCCAGCGTTCGTGTATCTGCCGGAGACCGGCGAGGAAATCTATTCGTCTTTCCTCGGCGTGCCAATCCTGCGCGGCGGCAATACGCTCGGCGTGCTGGTCGTCCAGAACAAGGCACGCCGCACCTATCCCGCAGAGGAGATCGAGGCGCTCGAGACAACGGCCATGCTGCTCGCCGAAATGATTGCCTCGGGCGAATTGCAATCGCTGGCCCCGCCTGGCCGGGACATTGCGCTCCGCCGGCCGCTCGCCTTGAAGGGAACCCCGATCGCCGACGGTGTCGGGCTTGGCCATGTTGTCCTGCACGAGCCGCGCATCGTCGTCAAACAGCTCATTGCCGAAGATATCAAGGGGGAGATGGAGCGGCTCGACACCGCTATTGGCGCCATGCGCAAATCGCTCGATCTTCTGATCGAACGCGGCAACATGGGTCCCGGCGAACATCGCGACGTACTTGAAACGTTCCGGCGTATCGCGCATGACCGCGGCTGGCTGCGCCGGCTGCACGAGGCGGTGGCGACCGGGCTCACCGCCGAAGCCGCGGTCGAACGTGTCCAAAACGTCGCGCGCGCTAAATTACAACGGCGGACCGAGCCTTTTTTGCGCGAGTGGCTACATGATTTCGACGAACTCGCCAACCGGTTGCTGCATCAGCTCACCGGTCAGGGTTTTGTAAGCGCGCACAAGGATTTGCCGTATAATTCGGTTATCGTCGCACGCGCCATGGGGCCTGCCGCGCTGCTCGAATATGATCGCGCCAAGATTCGCGGCCTTGTCCTCGAGGAATCCGGCGCCTTAAGCCATGTCGCCATCGTTGCCCGCGCGCTCGGCATCGCGGCCGTCGGCGACGTAGCCAATGTTGTCGATTTGGTTGAGCCCGGCGATGCAATGATCGTCGATGGCATCTCCGGCGATGTTCATCTGCGCCCGCCGCCCGACGTCGAACATTCCTACGCCGAAAAGGCACGCTTGCGCGCACGCAAGCAAGAGCAATATCACAAATTGCGCGACGTGCCGGCCGTGACCAAGGACGGCATCGCGATCGATTTGCATATGAACGCCGGGATGCTGGTCGATCTCCCGCACGTCGCTGAGACTGGGGCTGTGTCGGTCGGGCTTTTCCGGACCGAAATCCAGTTCATGCTGGCGTCGCGATTACCAAGGATGAGCGAACAAGAGGCTTTTTATCGGACCGCCCTCGATTTTGTTGATGGCAAGCAGATTACTTTCCGCACACTCGATATCGGCTCCGACAAGATTCTGCCTTACATGACGAAGGTCGAGGAGGAGAACCCGGCGCTTGGATGGCGTGCCATCCGCATCGGTCTCGACCGGCCAGGCCTTTTGCGTTCGCAATTGCGCGGCTTGCTGCGCGCCGGCTCGGGGCGCGAAATGCGCATCATGTTTCCGATGATCGCAACGCTCGAGGAATTCGAAACCGCGAAATCTTTTGTCGAGAATGAACTCGTCCATTTGCAGCAGCACGGCCGGGCGCCCCCCTCCGATCTCAAGCTTGGTATCATGGTCGAGGTGCCTTCGGTGCTTTGGCAGCTCGACGAAATCTGCCGGCAGGTCGATTTTCTTTCGGTCGGGTCGAACGATCTTGTGCAATATCTTTATGCCGCCGACCGCGACAACAAGCGGGTCGCCACACGATTCGATCCCCTCTCGGCGCCGGTCCTGCACGCCTTGAAGCTTATTGCCGACAAGGCCCGCGCGGCCGCCACGCCGTTGACCCTTTGCGGCGAAATAGGGGGCAAGCCGCTCGAAGCCATGGCCTTGCTTGCGTTAGGCTATCGCGGCCTGTCGATATCGGCCGCGTCAATCGGACCCGTCAAGGCCATGGTGCTCGCGACCAATCTCAGCGAGGTGGAGGATTTTGTCGCGACCCTCACGGAAGAAGCGAGGGGGGGCCAGTCCTTGCGCGACAAATTGCGCAAGTTCGCGAAAGCTCAAGGCATCCCGGTTTGAGGGCTGTTGGCTGCTCGCCTGAGGGCGAGTGATCCGGGAAAATGGATGCCGGTAAGCTCGAATTAACGGATCGCTTACCGGGATCCGTTAACCCTACGGCATGGTCATTTACCGGCGTGTGCGCGCGACTCTCTATCCCTTGGCTCTTTATTGCGTCTCCGGCGCGATCGGCGCCTATTTCGTCTGGCATGCGGTGAACGGCGAGCGCGGTCTCAAAACAGACGATGAATATGAACATAAGATCACGGCGCTGCGCGGCGAGCTAGAGGGCCTCAAATCGAAGCATGCCTTGTGGAAGCACCGAATCGCATTGCTGTCCGGCCGCGCGATCGATCGCGATCTTCTCGACGAAGAGGCGCGCGCGCTGCTTGGCCGCGTCAACCGGAACGACCTTGTCGTATTCTTGCCGCGAACGCAAAAGTGAACCGAGCGAACGAGCCCCGGCTCGCCTCGAAAGCTTTGCGCCGGACGGCCGAAACTCTCACGTGTAGGTGATCCGGGAACTTACGGTGCATCGCGAGGCTTAAGCGAGAGACGCTTCTGTCTCACGGAATGATCCATGCGCCACGAATATTCGCTGGATGCCTTGAATTTCTTTCTCGCTGATGTGCGCCAGGGGCTCGGACCCTATCTCGCGATCTATCTCTTGACGGAGCGGCTTTGGGCGGAGGATCAGATCGGCTTCGTGATGACGATTGCCACCGTCTCGGGCCTTATCGTGCAGACTCCGGCGGGCGCGCTGACCGACGTTAGCCATGCCAAACGGGCGATCGTTGTCGCCGCCGCTCTTGTCGTGACCGGCGCCTCGATCCTCCTTCCCTTCCTGTCTTCCTTTGTTTTCGTGGCCGGATCGCAAGCGGCGGCCGACCGGCGGCAGCCTTTTTCGGGCCGGCGATCGCCGCGATCACTTTGGGAATCATGGGGCCGTGAGCATTTACCCGCCGCATCGGCCGCAACGAGAGCTTCAATCATGCCGGCAATGCGTTCGCCGCGGCGCTTGCCGGAGTTTGCGCCTGGATATGGGGGCCAATCGTCGTCTTCTATCTCATCGCGAGCATGGCTCTGCTTTCGATCGTAAGCGTCCTCACCATTCGAGCCGAGGCGATAGACTACGAGATCGCCCGTGGTCTTCACGACGGGCGTTCCGAATCGCAAGAAAAGCCTTCTGGTCTCAGCGTGCTCATGAGCAGCCGGGGCCTTTTGATCTTCTGCCTCTGCTGCGTGATTTTCCATCTCGCCAATGCCGCCATGCTGCCCCTTGTCGGCCAAAAATTGGCTTTGCAGGACGAGAACGAAGGCACCGCTCTCATGTCCGGCTGTATCGTCGCGGCGCAGGTCGTCATGGTGCCGATGGCCATTCTCGTTGGCCGAAAGGCCGATATTTGGGGCCGAAAGCCTCTATTTCTCGCCGGATTGGTTATCCTGTCTCTGCGCGGTTTTCTCTACCCATTGTCGGATGATCGCTTTTGGTTGTTCGCGGTCCAAAGTCTCGATGGAGTCGGCGCGGGGCTTTATGGCGCGCTTTTTCCGCTCATTGTCGCGGATTTGACGCGCGGCACCGGCCGTTTCAATCTGGCCCAAGGAGCGGTGATCACCGCGCAAGGCATTGGCGCGGCGCTTAGCACGTCTTTGGCCGGGCTCGTCGTTGTTCATGCGGGCTTTTCCGCCGCCTTTCTCGTTTTGGCTGGCATAGCGGCTTCAGGATTTCTGCTTTATTTCTTTGCCATGCCGGAAACGCGAGACCTCGACGCAGGTGCGCCAAGCGAGATTGCGAAATGAGCAATAGTCCAATGAGCACCGCTTCACTCGGGGCGGACGCCACGATTGCTGTCTTCGTTTTGACCTATGCGGGGATCGCGCTCGGCCGCGCGCCGGGGTTGCGGATCGACCGCGCCGGTATAGCGCTCGTTGGCGCAAGCCTGATGATCGCTCTCGGGTCTTTGAGTCTCTCTGAGGCGCTCAAAGCCATCGATCTTGATGCCATCGCGCTTTTGCTAGGCATGATGATCATTGTTAGCCAATTGCGTGTTTCAGGTTTTTTCGAACTCGCGGCCCGTTTCGCCCTGCGCCGCGCCCATTCGGCGCCGGTACTTTTGACCGCAATCGTGATCGTCACCGGATTTTTCTCCGCCTTCCTCGTAAATGACGCGATTTGTCTTGTGATGGCGCCTCTAGTTATCGACGTCACACGTGCCTTGCGCCGCAACCCTGTGCCGTATCTCCTGGCGGTCGCCATGGCCTCGAACGCGGGGAGCGCCGCGACTTTCACCGGCAATCCGCAAAACATGATCATCGGCGTGGCATCGCATCTTCCGTATGCGGACTTCGCGGGCAAGCTCGCCCCGGTGGCGGCGGTCGCCCTCGCGCTGACGGCGGGCCTCATTATCCTGTTTTATCGTGAAGAATTCTCAACCGCTTTCGGTCTGAGCGCGAAGGAGCCGCGCCCGCGCCGGCATCCATTGCAGCTCGCCAAGGGGATGCTCGTGACTTTGGGTGTAATCGTCGGTTTCTTTGCAGGGGTTCCGATCGCCGAAGCAGCGCTCATCGGCGGTTCGCTCTTGTTTCTGGCGCGGGCCATCAAGCCACGAAAACTTTATGCCGGAATAGACGGAGGGCTTTTGTTGATGTTCGCGGGGCTTTTTATCGTCGTCGCGGGCGCCGAAAAGGTCCTCTTGACGCCAGATCTCACGACGGCGGTGGCGCGGCTTCATTTCGATAATGCCTGGGTTTTGTCCGGCGTGACGGCCTTTCTCTCAAACCTCGTGAGCAACGTGCCGGCGGTTTTGATCTTGAAGCCATTCGTCATGAACTTGCCGGAGCCGGGCCGGGCTTGGCGGATCGTGGCGATGAGTTCCACCTTCGCCGGAAACCTTACCTTGATAGGTTCGGTCGCCAATCTCATCGTTGCCGAATGGGCGAAGAAAGCGGGGGTAACGATTTCTTTTCTCGCCTATTGGCGGGTTGGCCTGCCATTGGCGCTTGCGAGCCTCGGCTTCGGCACATGGTGGCTTGCATGATTGTGGGTCACGCAAAGTCATGGGAGAGGCGCGTCTTGATGCCAGCAAAATCGGAATTGTCCGGCGCGCGCCGCGCCAATGTCACCGGTTTTGGTGCACGGGAGAAGGGCGTCGCTGAGCGGTTCCACAAGATGGCCGTTCTCCAAGAAGCTCTATGCTGAATGGGGACTTGCCAGACAACTCGATCTATGGATCAGAAGCTACAATGAGGAGAGACCCCATCAAGGCCGTTGGTGTTTCGGCAACGCACCGATGCAAATATTCCTTGACGCCATCCCCATTACGAGGAAAAATCATCGCCGCCTGAACACCGTGCAATAACTCCTAGGAGTATCTAGCCATGACCCGTCGACTCTTAGCCGCCATGTTGGGCCTCGCTCTTGCCCTGTTTCTGACGCCGCAGATTTCTCTGGCCGCCGAAGACCATATCGCGGAAGCCATCAGCCACACCAAAGAAGCAATCGATCACGGCAAGCAGGGCCATGCCGATATTCTCGTCACTCACGCCGAAATGGCGCTCACTCACGCCGAAGCTGGGGAGAAGGTAAAGGCCAATCCACATACCAAAGAAGGAATTAAACATCTCAAGGAAGCTCTCGATCACGGCAAGCAGGGCCATGCCGATATCGCGACCACGCACGCCCAAATGGCGCTGGACCATTTGGAGCAAGCCAAATAGCAGCGTCCTTGGGATCGGGCCCATTCAGTCATCCCAGGCAGAGAGAGCATGGAGGGTTGGACGGAATAGACAGCTCGGACAATTTGAGGATGGGCGGGGGCAACCCTGCCCTTTCTTTTGGAAAGCTCACTGCAGCACTCGCGCATTGGATGGCTTCATCGGGTCCTGCATAGCCGTAACTCCACATACTTTACTGGAACCAAGCGTTCGAGAGTGCGATGAAAGTCAAACCGACAGGTTTTCCAAGCTCTGACGAGCGGCAAACAGTCCTAGCGAGAACCCGCAACCTCAAGATGGCGCGATCCGCGCACGCCTATGTGCGCGGCAACACGATCAAATTCTATGAATGGCTCGAATCCTTGAAGACGGGCTCCCTGCCGGAGGGTCCTCCCATTTGGATTTGCGGCGATTGCCATGCCGGTAATCTCGGTCCCGTAGCCGATGCCAAAGGCCGTGTCGAAATCGAGATTCGCGACCTCGATCAATCTGTCATCGGCAATCCGGCACATGATCTCATTCGTCTGGGACTTTCCTTGGCGTCCGCAGCGAGAGGCTCGGATCTGCCAGGGGTCACCACCGCAAAAATGCTCGAACAGATGACGGATGGCTACGAACGGGCTTTCGACTGCAGCTTGAACGATGAGGAGGACATTGGAATTAGGCCGGAATCGGCGCGGCTTGTCATGCAACGTGCACTGCGCCGGTCCTGGCGCCATCTCGCCAAGGAGCGCATCGAAAACACCAAGCCCGACATTCCGCTTGGAAAGCGGTTCTGGCCGGTTTCGGAGAAGGAGCGGAATGCTCTTGAAACTCTCTTCGCAAGCGAGGCGATGCGGCGTCTTGTAACCTTGCTGCGCTCGCGCGAAAACGATGCGAGCGTAGATCTCCTCGACGCCGCTTATTGGGTCAAGGGTTGCAGTTCGCTAGGGCGATTTCGCTGCGCCGTGCTGCTCAACATCGGCCCGAACTCTTCCAAGAAAATGGAAGTCTGTTTGATGGACATCAAGGAAGCCATCCCTGCCGCAGCACCGCACTATCCGGACGCCAATATGCCGCTCGATAATGCCGAACGCGTGGTCGAGGGCGCGCGCCACCTCGCGCCGTCTCTGGGACAAAGGATGCGAGCCGAGCGCTTCTTAAACAAATCGATATTTGTGCGGGAACTGTTGCCGCAAGACCTTAAGATCGAGATCGAGCAACTCACCTGCGACGAAGCGATGCGGGCAGCGCGGTTCCTGGCGAGCGTCGCCGGCCGCGCTCACGCGCGCCAGATGGACGCGGCGGCGCGTAAAGCTTGGAAGGCCGATCTGTTGAAAAACCGGTCGAAATCGCTCGACGCGCCGTCCTGGTTGTGGCGAAGCACGGTCGATCTCCTGGTCAGCCATGAGGGCGCCTATCTCGAACATTGCCGCAGATATGCTCTCGACAATCCCTGACCCTGCAAGGGCCGGCCCTTGAATCGTGAAGTACGTACGCTGCCGTCACAGTGCCCGAGGGCTCGCTTTCCTGTAGAAGCTGGGCTATTTCTAAAGTCCCATCGGCTCCGGCTTTGCCAAGGGACTTTTCATGGCCGCCGCATCTTCTCGCGTCCCCCGCAAAACCGCGCCTTCGAAAGCACAAAACGCGCGCGCGAACGGCGCCGCGTTCAGCAAGGAAGAGGAACTGGCCGCCTTTCGCAACATGCTCCTCATCCGCCGGTTCGAGGAAAAAGCCGGGCAGATGTATGGCATGGGTCTGATCGGCGGCTTTTGTCATCTCTACATCGGCCAGGAGGCGGTCGTCATCGGCGTCCGGATGGCGGCGGTGGAGGGCGATCAGGTCATCACTGCCTACCGCGATCACGGCCATATGCTTGGCTGCGGCATGGACCCCAAAGCCGTCATGGCGGAATTGACCGGACGGC
Source organism: Methylocella sp. (assembly GCA_036513565.1). GTDB lineage: Bacteria > Pseudomonadota > Alphaproteobacteria > Rhizobiales > Beijerinckiaceae > Methylocapsa. The sequence goes on from DATBYR010000121.1 coordinate 8,512, forward strand.
GAAGCGGCGCCTCGAAAGGCAAGGGCGGCTCGATGCATATGTTTTCGAAGGCCACGCATTTTTACGGCGGGCACGGCATTGTCGGTGCACAGGTGCCGATTGGCAGCGGACTGGCGTTCGCCAACAATTATCGCGGTAATGGTAAAATTTGCTTCACTTATTTCGGCGATGGCGCGGCCAACCAAGGCCAAGTTTACGAGAGTTTCAATATGGCCGAACTCTGGAAACTCCCCGTCGTCTATATTGTCGAAAACAACCGCTACGCCATGGGCACGTCCGTCACGAGGTCTTCGGCGCTGACCGATTTTTCAAAGCGCGGCCAATCCTTCAACATTCCAGGCGAGCAGGTTGACGGCATGGATGTGCGCGCGGTGAAGTCCGCCGCCGCTCGCGCCGCTGAATGGTGTCGGACAGGCAATGGCCCGATGATCCTCGAAATGCAGACTTATCGCTATCGTGGCCATTCGATGTCGGATCCGGCGAAATACCGGTCGAAGGACGAAGTGCAAAAGATGCGCGAGGAGCATGATCCGATCGAACAGGTCCGTGCGCGCCTGTTGGCGAACAAACAAGCCAGCGAGGACGACCTCAAGAAGATCGATGCGGCGATCCGCGCGGTCATCTCCGAGGCCGCGGAATTTGCCTCGCGCGAGCCCGAGCCGGACCCGGCCGAATTGTGGACCGGCGTTTTGGGATAATCGGCAGAGAAAGAAGACCATTGCAAGGACACCAGATGGCGACGAACGTTCTCATGCCCGCGCTTTCGCCAACAATGGAGCAAGGCAGGCTTGCGAAGTGGCTGAAAAAAGAAGGTGACGCGGTGCGTTCGGGCGATGTCCTCGCCGAAATCGAAACCGACAAGGCGACCATGGAGGTAGAAGCAAACGACGACGGCACGCTTGCGAAAATTCTGGTGCCGGACGGAACCGACAATGTCGCGGTCAATACGCCAATTGCGGTGATCGCGGCGGACGGCGAAGACGTGCGGGCCCTCGCGCCGCCTGCACCCGCAAGCGGCGGAAAGCCAGTGGCGCGGGCCGGGACGGAGCCCGCGCCGGCGGCCGCGTTACGCCAACCCGCGAAAAACTCCGGTCCCGAACTTTCCAAAGACACGGCCATGGTCACCCTCAGCGTACGCGAAGCCTTGCGCGACGCGATGGCCGAGGAGATGCGCCGCGATGACAGCGTTTTTATCATCGGCGAAGAGGTCGCCGAATACGAAGGCGCCTATAAAGTCACCCAGGGATTGTTGCAGGAATTCGGCGCCCGCCGGGTGGTCGATACGCCGATTACCGAACATGGCTTTGCCGGGCTTGGCATTGGCGCGGCCTTCGCCGGCCTCCGCCCGATCGTCGAATTCATGACCTTCAACTTCGCGATGCAGGCGATGGACCAGATCATCAATTCCGCCGCCAAGACGCGCTATATGTCCGGCGGCGAGATGGACTGTCCGATCGTGTTTCGCGGCCCCAATGGCGCGGCCGCGCGGGTGGCGGCACAACACAGCCAGGATTATGCCGCATGGTATTCGCATATTCCGGGACTCAAGGTCGTCATGCCCTATTCGGCCGCCGACGCCAAGGGGCTCTTGAAGAGCGCGATCCGCGATCCTAACCCGGTCATCTTTCTTGAAAACGAAATCCTTTATGGGCACAAATTCGAGGTGCCCGTGCTCGACGATTTTCTTATCCCGATCGGCAAGGCCCGGATCGCCCGCGAAGGCAAGGACCTGACCATCGTTTCCTTCGGAATAGGCATGGTCCATGCTCTGAAAGCGGCAGAGGAACTGGAGCGCGAAGGCATCAGCGCCGAGGTCGTCGATCTTCGCACGATCCGCCCGATGGACAACGAAACGGTCATTCAATCGGTCAAGAAAACTGGCCGCTGCGTGACTGTCGAGGAAGGCTGGCCGCAAAGCGGCGTCGGCGCCGAGATCATCGCTAAGATCATGGAAGGCGCCTTCGACTATCTCGATGCGCCGGTGATACGGATTTGCGGCAAGGACGTTCCGATGCCTTATGCCGCAAACCTCGAAAAGCTCGCTCTGCCGAATGCCGGAGAAATTGTCGCGGCGGCGAAATCGGTGCTCTACCGTTGAGTCTCAAATAGATGTGAGCCTTGCCATGCCGATCGATATTCTCATGCCAGCGCTTTCACCTACCATGGAAAAAGGCAATCTTGCCCGCTGGCTGAAAAAGGAGGGCGACAAAATCAAGCCGGGCGATGTGCTCGCCGAGATCGAGACCGACAAGGCGACCATGGAAGTCGAAGCGATCGACGAAGGCGTGCTCGTCAAAATCGTGGTTCCGGAGGGGACCGCGGATGTGCCGGTCAACGATGTCATTGGGTTGATCGCGGGCGAGGGGGAAGACGCAAAGTCCATCGCTGCGAGTGGTTTGCCGCATCCGTCCGCCGGAGGCGTTGGTACGCCTCAGCCTCCGCAACAATCGTCGCCTCGCCAAAAATCCGCGCCTCAAGAAGTGTTGGCCATGGCACCTGCGGCACCAGCCGGCGGGCCACGTCCCGGCGCCTTTCTCGACGGGCAAGGTGGCCCGCGCATCTTCGCGTCGCCGCTCGCGCGCCGGATCGCCAAGGAATCAGGGCTCGATCTTGCGTCGATCACGGGCTCCGGCCCGCACGGCCGCATCGTCGAGCGCGATGTAAAGGGGGCGCTCGCGCACGGCCCAGCCGCGGTTCCAGCGCATGACACCAAGCCGCCATCTGTTCCTTTACCCACGCCGCCGGACGAACTCATCAGAAAAAATTTCGCGGCCGGCTCTTTCGAGGAAATTCCGCATGATTCGATGCGCACGACCATCGCTCGCAGGCTCGTCGAGGCAAGCCGGACAATTCCGCATTTTTATCTTACCGCCGATTGCAATCTCGACGCCCTCATGGCTTTGCGAGAAGCGATCAATGCCGCCGCGTTCATGGATCAGGAGGGAAAGCCTGCTTATAAAATCTCGGTCACCGATTTCATCATCAAGGCGCTGGCGCTGGCGCTGGTCCGCGTCCCAGGCGCCAATGTGACCTGGACCGAGACCGCCATATTGAAACATAAGCACGCCGACATCGGTGTGGCGGTGGCAATACCAGGCGGCCTTATCACGCCCATTGTCCGCACGGCCGAGACCAAGGGCTTGTCCGTGATATCGAGCGAAATGAAGGAGTTTTCCGCCCGCGCCCGCGCCCGCAAGCTGAAGCCGGAGGAATATCAGGGCGGCTCAACCGCGGTGTCCAACCTCGGCATGTTCGGAACAAAAAGTTTTTCCGCCATCATCAATCCACCGCAAGCGACGATCCTTGCGGTTGGCGCCGCGGAGCCGCGCGTTGTCGTGAAGGGTGGCGCACCCGCCGTTGCAACCTTGATGAGCGTGACGCTGTCCTGTGATCACCGCGCGGTCGATGGCGTTTTGGGCGCTAACCTTCTCGCCGCGTTCAAGGATCTGATCGAGAAACCGGCGGGGATGCTGGTGTGAGAATAAGCCCCACCCCACAAGGGGGGGGCGGGAGGCGGCCGGCCGGGATAGTTTTCCCCTCCCCCTCGTGGGGAGGGGTCAGGGGTGGGAACTCATTATCGTCGCCAGGTCTCGCTTGGACTTTACATCGCCGATTTCTGCTCCTACGGCGCAAAGATCGTCATCGAGGTTGACGGGGATCAGCACGGGACGGTGGAAGCCGGGGAGCGAGACGCGATCCGCACGACGTTCGCGCGTTGCGGTTTTCAAATCGCGACGTGATGTTGCATATTGACATAGTGCTCGACACGATCGCGGCAGCGCTCACCCCCACCCCTAACCCCTCCCCTTCGTGGGGGAGGGGAAAAACGAGGCGGCGATGACTAACGCGTACGATATTCTTGTTATCGGCGGCGGACCGGGCGGTTATGTCGCGGCGATCCGCGCGGCCCAGCTCGGCTTCAAGACGGCCGTCGTCGAGCGCGAGCATCTTGGCGGCATCTGTCTCAACTGGGGCTGCATTCCCACCAAGGCGTTGTTGCGCTCGGCGGAAATATTTCACTATCTCAACCACGCGAAGAATTATGGCCTCAAGGTTGACGGCAAGATCGGTTTTGACCCCGCCGCCGTCGTGAAAAGATCCCGCGCGGTTTCGGCGCAATTGAACGACGGCGTCGGCTTTTTGCTCAAGAAGAACAAGGTCGATGTGATCTGGGGCGAGGCAAGAATCGCGAGACCCGGCGAGGTGTTGGTCGCCGCGCCGCAAAAGCCCGCGATGCAACCGCCAAACCCGATTCCCAAAGGCGTTTTGGGCGCGGGCACTTATCTGGCCAAGAATATCATCGTCGCGACCGGCGCGCGACCGCGCGTCATACCGGGCGTCGAGCCGGACGCAAAGCTCATCTGGACCTACTTCGAGGCCATGGTACCCGAAAAATTTCCGAAATCCCTTATCGTCATGGGTTCGGGCGCGATAGGGATCGAATTCGCCTCCTTCTATCGCAGCATGGGCACGCAAGTGACCGTCGTCGAAATATTGCCGCAAATTCTCCCCGCCGAGGATGTGGAGATCGCCGCGCATGCCCGCAAGCGCTTCGAAAAGCAGGGCATCGAAATTTTGACCTCGGCCAAAGTGACGAAGGTCGAGAGAAAGCGGGATAGCGTTGTTGCCGCGATTGCAGACAGCAAGGGCGCGACACGGGCCCTGGAAGCCGAACGCATGATTTCGGCCGTTGGCGTCGTGGGCAACGTCGAAAACCTGGGGCTTGAGACGCTAGGTGTGAAGATTGAGCGGGGAATGATTATTGCGGATGCAATGGGGCGCACCAATGTGCCGGGGATTTATGCGATCGGCGATGTCGCAGGCTCGCCCATGCTCGCGCATAAGGCCGAGCATGAAGGGGTAATCTGCGTCGAGGCGATCAAGGGACTTGATCCGCATCCAATGGAGAAGACGATGATTCCGGGTTGCACGTATTGCAATCCGCAAATCGCGTCTGCCGGCCTCACCGAGGCAAAAGCCAAAGAGTTGGGTTTTGAAATCAGGATCGGCCGCTTTCCCTTCATCGGCAATGGCAAGGCGATCGCGCTCGGCGAGCCGGAGGGGCTCGTAAAAACCATCTTCGATGCCAAAACCGGAAAACTTCTTGGCGCGCATCTGGTTGGGGCGGAAGTCACCGAACTCATCCAAGGCTTTGTCGTCGCCATGAATTGCGAGACCACCGAGGCGGAACTTATAAATTCAATTTTCCCGCATCCGACCCTGTCGGAAACGATGCATGAGAGCGTTCTTGATGCTTACCGTCGCGTAATTCATTCATGAGTCAATAATGGCCTTTTGGGTCGCGCTTTCGGAAATTATTCGAAATATCGGGCTTGTGGCTGCCGCGTCAGTCGGCATTTATCTCGCCTGGAAGCGGGTTGTCGCTTCCAACAAGCAGGCTGACGCGCAATTGCTACAAGCGGAGCTGTCACGGCGCAATCATGTGACCGAGCTGTTCAATAGAGCGGTTGGCCAGCTGAAGGACGAGAAGCTCGAAATCCGGCTTGGTGCCATTTTGACCCTCGGGCAGATCTGTACGGATTTTCGGGATTTGTCCGGCCCTGTCATTCAGCTGCTGAGTACCTATCTTAAGCAAGAAAAAGTAGACTATGGTGAGACCGACGCACCGCTGATATCGGAGAGATCATCCGCATCATAGCTCAAATGTCGCAAAATCCTCCGGAGGGGACAAATGAATCGCCTCGACAAGAGTGAACCACGGCCGTTACGGATTGATCTCAGCCGGACCTTTATCCGCCGGACTGATTTGAGTGATGCCAATTTGGAAGGGGCGAACTTAAGTTATGCGGATTGCCAAAACGCCATTTTTCGCCGCGTAAACTTTAAAAATGCCAACCTTGAAGGAACGAATTTAAAAGGCGCGGACCTTTCGGATGCCCGTAATCTTACGCGCGCGCAGCTCGACAAAGCTGTTATTGACGAAACAACGATCTTGCCGGCGTATCTGCGCACGTGAAGGATACTGTTTCGAATGTCCCGCGTCACAGACCTCCTAAACAGCAACGGTGATTCCAGAAACGAGCCGCGCCACCCGGAAAAGGCGCATCGGCCCGATCAGCCGGTGGCTCGCAAGCCGGCCTGGATCAGGGTCAAGGCGCCGGGCTCGCCGCAATGGGCCACGACGCAAAAAATCGTCAAGGAGCACGGACTCGTGACCGTCTGCGAGGAGGCAGGCTGCCCCAACATTGGCGAGTGCTGGGAAAAAAAACACGCGACCTTCATGATCATGGGCGACACCTGCACGCGCGCCTGCGCCTTTTGCAATGTCAAGACCGGCCTTCCGCACGCGCTCGATCCGTTCGAGCCCCTCCGTGTCGGCGAAGCGGTCAAGAAACTGGGGCTTGCCCATGCCGTCGTCACCTCCGTCGATCGCGACGATCTTGACGACGGCGGGGCAGGGCATTTCGCGAAAGTGGTCGCGGCGATCCGCGCGGCGAGCCCAAACTCCACGATCGAGGTCTTGACCCCGGACTTTTTGCGCAAACCGGGCGCGCTTGAGACGGTCGTCGCGGCCAAGCCCGATGTATTCAATCATAACCTCGAGACTGTCGCGTCCAAATATCTCGCGGTCCGGCCTGGCGCGCGTTATTTCCACTCGATCAGGCTTCTGCAGCGGGTTAAGGAAATCGACCCCGGAATCTTCACCAAATCCGGAATGATGCTGGGCCTCGGCGAGGAGCGGCTTGAAGTGCTGCAACTGATGGACGATTTGCGTAGCGCGGACGTCGACTTCCTGACGATAGGCCAATATCTACAGCCGACAAGGAAACATCATCCGGTCGTGCGCTTTGTGCCCCCGGACGAATTTGCCTCTTACGCCGAGGTCGCGCTCGCCAAGGGGTTTCTCTTGGTCTCGGCATCGCCCTTGACCCGATCATCGCATCACGCTGGTGACGATTTCGCCAGGCTGAAAGCGCGGCGGACGGCCTTGCCGAAGCGGCTTTGAGCGGTTAGAGCACGCGGACTCCAACGGAAGCGTTTAACCACCACTTTCTTCCAAATCCCATGCTGTGAGCGGGCATGCCGTCCTTCCATACCACCCACCGCGTCCGTCATGGCGCCTCGAAAATGTTCGAGCTGGTCGCCGACATTGAATCCTATCCGCGGTTCGTGCCGCTTTGCCGCGCTTTGCGGGTCCGCCGGCGTGACGAAAACGACGGGAGACTAACGCTCATTGCCGATATGGAGGTCGGCTACAAGGCAATCCGCGAGACCTTCACGAGCCGAGTTACCTGCGAGCGCTCAAAGTATAAGATTCTCGTCGAATATATCGACGGACCATTCAAGCATCTCGAAAACCGCTGGATCTTTCACGATCGCGACGAAGGCAGGGCCTGCCTCGTCGAGTTCTATATACGTTACGAATTCAAGAGCCGTGCGCTGGGTCTCCTCATGGGCAGAATGTTCGATGCGGCTTTTCGAAAATTTGCGGCAGCATTCGAAGATCGCGCCAACGTTGTCTATGGCAAGGTCCGCTGACGAGAGCACGGTCGAAAATTCTTCTCTTGCGGTGTTTCACCAAGCCGCGTCCAAGAGCAGGTGCGACCGGGCCGTGCGGCTCGTGGTACGAACGAGGCCTTTGAAATGATTGACGCTTTGACATAAGAAGGGTCTCATGAGGCCACCTCATTTCCCAGTCGCGGTGGCGGGATCGGGTCCCGCAGGTGCAAGCTTCGCAATCTCCTTGCTAATGAACGGCGCCCGAAACGTCGCGCTGATCGATAAGGCGCGCTTCCCGCGCGACAAAGCGTGCGGCGATGGCATCGGTCCTGGCGCCGTGCAGATATTGAAAAAACTAGGTCTGGGTGACAGGCTCAAGGCTCATGCTAGGGTTCATTACCTGGCCGTCTCCGGACCCTCCGGCGTGCGAGCCAAAGGGCCCCTCCCGCACGTAGGCGGGGAAATACCCGACGGGTATACGATCCCTCGTTACGTCTTCGACAACTACCTCGCGCAAAGCGCGCTCGACCGCGGGGCTGTCGACTACACTGGCAAACAGCTCGATCATGCGAGTTTCGAGAACAAACGATGGGTTCTCTCAGTAAAGGACTGCCAGACAGGCGAACAGACGACACTCACGGCTGACGTGTTGGTCGGAGCAGACGGTGCGCGCTCAAAAGTGCGGCGTGCCCTCAAAGTTCCAGATAATTCAGACCATCACACCGGCACGGCGGTGCGGATTTATGCAAACTCCGCCAGCTCAAACTTCGACGCTCTCCAGATCGACTTTTTACAGGAACTAGTCCCAGCGTACGGATGGCTGTTCCCGATCGACAAAACAAGAGCGAATATCGGCATCGGCATTGACTTGGATCACTACAAGAGAAAGAGACGCCATCTCAGAGAGATACTGCTGTGCTATCAGAACAAGCTGGGTTCTCACATCGAGTACGATGAAACGTCTTACCTGGCACACATTCTGCCCTACGGGTCTGAACTGCCCCGGCTCGCTCATCAGGAGGAACAAGCAGCTCTCATAGGGGATGCGGGGTCAATGATAAACCCGCTGACCGGCGAGGGGATATTTTACGGAATGTTCGCGGGCGAGCTCCTGGGCCGTCTTCTCGCTCCGGCGCTCGGCAAGCCGGATTTCACTACTATTGCCACCGCGCTGATAGGATATGAAAGCCAATTCCGCCGCCAATTCAGAACGCATTTCGACCTGAACTGGAAAATCAAAGCGAAAGTCGAGATTGTACAATGGTGTAACATGGTTGTTAATGCCTGCCGGAAGGACAAACTTTTGATGGGGGATCTAATTGATCTCATGATGGGCGACAAGAAAGAAATCAAACTCGCAGTGTTGTTCCGAATTTTTCTCCGCAATCTGCTTCCGTTTTGACCGTGAAGACGTTACGCCCGCGGCATCGGACCATCTGCGAGACGTTTTACACTTGGACACCCAGATGCGCGGCTGACAAGAGTGGGGCCGAAGATCCTTCCCGCGCGCACCTCAACCGGCCGCTTCGAGGAGCAGCTCGATTGCTATGACGATCGCGGCGGAACGCACGCCGTCGCGGCCAAGGTCTCCGAAACGTTTTTCGATGCCGGCGATGGCGCCGCCTCTACGTGCGAGGCCAAAATGCACGAGGCCGACGGGCTTTCCAGGCGAACCCCCGCCGGGTCCCGCGATACCGGTGATCGAAAACGTCATGTCCGCGAAGGAATGAGCCAGCGCGCCTTCAGCCATGGCCCGCGCGGCCTCGGCACTGACCGCGCCAAAATCTTCCAAAATCCGCGGCGAGACCCCGAGACATTCGATTTTCGCGGCATTGGAGTAGGTGACGAAGCCGCGCTCGAAAACGTCGGATGACCCAGGTATGGCGGTGATCAAGGCCGCCAAGAGGCCCCCCGTACAGGACTCGGCGGTTGCCACGGTAAGCCCCCGGGTGCGGCAGGATGCGATGAGGTTCGCCGTGCGGCTCAGGAATGCGTCAGGGAACATGCGTCGTTTCCCGGCGCGAGGGGCTACGCCCGAAGCTCTGCGGCCTGGCACGCCAGCTCCCGGACGGAAAGCTTCGTCTTGTTCTCGCGAGTTGCCATCAACGAGGTTGATCTTTTTCAGGATTACCTGATGGCGGCGCGACAGCCCAGCGCACGCACTTATCGACGACATCTTGCCCTTGCGTGCCAAATTCCCGTTGGCAGCGCTTCACAGGATCATCCCGTTCGCAGGCGGTCAAAAGGACAAATGGCAACATAAAAAGCAACATCCTCATCTGGCTATGAAGAGGCCAATCAGGCGCAACTTGTCAAGTCCATAATTCCCAAGCTTTACCAGTACCAGAGCGCTTGGCTTCAAACTGATGCGCCCCCGCAAACGACGCCAGTTTGCGGCGTGGGTATAGAGTTCGTCGCCGCTTCCAAAAGTCTCCGCGCGGCGGAAGTTGCCAGAAGCTGAAATCGTCGTAATTTAGGAATGAGACGGAAGCCCGCATCGGCCCCCTTGAGCTTACCTTGCCGTTCATCTATATATGCAGCTGCCCTCCCCCCCGTCCAGCTTGTTGAGAGTTGCGATGAGTTCACCAACGACACCGCCAGACAAGGGAGTACCCATTGGCCGGATACTCATAATCCTCACTGTCTTCGCCGTCCCCGGCCTCGTCTACCTGGGGGTCCGGCGTCTCGGCAATTACGTCAAAATAGTCGACATCCCGATCGTCGGGGAGTGGCAAGCCTCCTCCAAGCCCTGGCGCATCGTGTTTCGTCCGGACAAGACACTTGTGAGCTCCACCACTCCTTCGCAACCAAGTGCGTCGCAAGCATGGACTTCGGGACCGGGCACGTACTCGGTGGATTATTTCGGTACGCTGTGGGTAAAGCTGAATAATGGCAAAATCTACTCGGCGGCTTTGGCGGCGGAGAGTCCCGGCCGGTTCGACCTCATTGAATCCGACACTCTAGTGCCGACCGTGTTCGAAAAGGTGCCGCCGCCAACGCCAACGCCGCCGGATTCGCCGAAGGAATCCCCGGGCTAAAGCGGATCCCGAATCTCGCGGCCCGCAAGGGTGACGCCAAGTGATTGGACGATCTGATTAAGCCGGGAGGGTTCACGTCTCGCCAATTCAATGCCCGGCGGCGCGAGGCCTCGCCGCGTGGTGAGGTGCTAGGGAGGACCGAGGCGACATTAATCGGCCAACGGGGCTGCGCCCCCTGGCATTTATGCGAAACCTCGTAAAACCGAATTATCGCGCCGGATATCGGCGATAATGGGCGCGGCGATAGTGCCGGTGCCCTTTGAGGCCCCAGCTCGATGCAATTGCTGGCCCGGCCGAATAGCCGACGACCCCGCCCGCGACCAACCCAACCGGACCGCCGACCAAGGCCCCCGCCAACGCCCCCATCGCACCGTCACCAAGCCGCTCCTGTGCATTTGCGAAGGAAGGCAGGAAAGATATTCCCGCGATCGCGGCCATAATCAAAAGCATTTTCATCGTGCCAGCGCTCCCGCGCAGTTACCGCGATCCCCGTGGCGTACCATCGCGTCCGGGAAACTCCTTGCCGTGATATCGTGAAGAAAGTGAGAACAGGCCTTGTTATTTTCCGGGCGTTCGCGGGCGCCGAATGCCAGCGCCATGGTACGCGCAACGCCGTGCGCCTCTGTGACCAGACGATGCAGTCGTTTCGACAATACTCTAGCCGTGACCGGAAAGCCGCTCGATCATCGCGCCACAGGCGCCGAGCTTCTCCTCGATATGTTCGAAACCGCGGTCGAGATGATAAACGCGATTAACCATTGTTTCGCCTTCGGCGGCGAGCGCCGCGATGACGAGCGACATCGACGCGCGAAGATCCGTCGCCATCACCGGCGCGCCTTGGAGTTCCTTTACCCCTTCGACCACGGCCGCATCGCCGTCGAGCTTTATATGGGCGCCGAGCCGGACCAATTCCTGAACATGCATGAACCGGTTTTCAAAAATTGTTTCGGTGATCCTCGACGAGCCCTTGGCCTTGGTCATCAAGGCCATGAATTGGGCCTGTAAATCCGTTGGAAAGCCTGGGAACGGCGCGGTGGCGATGTCGACCGGCGCGAGCGCCGCGCCGTTGCGCCACACGCGGAGACCTTCGTTGGTCGCCGAAAATTCCACGCCGGATCGTTCGATTGCTTCAATCGCGCTCTCCAAAAGGCTTGGACTCGCGCCTTCCAGCATCACATCGCCGCCGGCCATGGCGACGGCCATCGCATAGGTCCCGGCTTCGATGCGGTCCGGCAACACGACATGGCGTGCCCCCGAGAGGCTGCCGACGCCCTCGATCTCGACCACGGATAGCCCGGCTCCCTTGATCCTCGCGCCCATTTTGTTGAGGCAACCGGCAAGATCAACGGTCTCTGGCTCGCGCGCCGCATTGACCAGAAGCGTATGGCCACTGGCGAGCGAAGCGGCCATGAGCGCGGTATGGGTGCCCCCGACGGTCGCCTTCGGAAAATGGATCTCGGCGCCGGTTAGCCCCTTGCGCGCCGTGGCATGGACATAGCCCGCCTCGATCTCGACATGCGCTCCGAGCTTTTCGAGAACCATGATAAGAAGATCGACCGGCCTAGTACCAATCGCGCAGCCGCCGGGCAGGGAAACCTTGGCCTCGCCCATCCGTGCGAGAAGCGGCGCGATGACCCAGAAACTCGCCCGCATTTTGGAGACGAACTCATAGGGCGCCATTGTATCGACAATCTGGCGCGCGCTAAGGTGCATCGCCCGGCTCGCGTGCGCAAGGGCACCCGGCCGCCTTCCATCGACCGAATAATCGACGCCATGATGACCGAGAATGCGCAAGAGCATGCCAACGTCGGCAAGATTCGGGATATTTTCAAGGGTCAGCGTTTCGCTCGTGAGCAGCGAGGCGATCATCAAAGGAAGCGCCGCGTTCTTGGCGCCGGAAATCCTTATGACGCCATTCAACGTCTGGCCGCCGACGATCCGAATACGATCCAAGGAACACCCCGTTTCAAAAAAGTCCGAATTAGTCTTGTTTTGTGCTGGCCTCGTTTTGAACGCCTTCGCATTGAGCCGTTTTGCTTTCGGCCGCGTCCACCGTTTGTTTCCTCCGGTCTATCTTTTGCGCCTTGCGGCGGCCAAGGTTCGCCCGCAATGCTTGGGCGAGGCGATGGCGCTCGGCGGCTTTGCGCGAACCGGCTGCACCCGACAAAACCGGATTTACGCCTTCCGGCCCAGGCCGGTCATTGGAGCCGGACAAGCTCATGATTTCGTCTTTCAAGACGCTTCGCCAAACAGCCCGCGCCTCCGGCGGAAAGATGGTGTCCCAAGCGCGGGAGGGCGCGCTGAGAGTCTTGTAGAGCGCCACGGCGGCCAAGGCAAGGCTCGGATTTGTGGCGCGCAAGGACTGGCCTGCCGGATTCGAGCTTGCCATGTTGGAGGCAGCCGG
>DATBYR010000122.1:0-15117 GCA_036513565.1 Methylocella sp.
GCCTTCGCCACTGCGCGACGAGGTGAAGATCGCCTCCGGAAACGCGGCGGGACGTTTGTTCACGAGGGCGAGCGTGGCGGCGAGGCGTCCTTCCCGCTCGGCGGCTTTCACTTCGTCTTGCTTCGTCAAGACGATCTGATACGACACCGCGGATCGATCGAGAAAATCCAGCATCTCGATGTCGATCGGTTTTGCGCCGTGACGGCCATCGATGAGAAGGAACACGCGCAGCAACGGCACCCGGCCGCGAATGAAATCCCCTATCAGCCTGGTCCAGGACGCGGTCTTTTCCTTGGATGCCGCGGCATGGCCATAGCCGGGCATATCGATCAGGCGCAATGTCGCGGTTTCCCCGTCGCCGCCAAGCTCGAAAAAATTAAGTTCGCGCGTGCATCCCGGCGTATGCGACGTCCGCGCCAGCGTTTGGCGATTGGTCAACGCATTGAGGAGCGAAGATTTTCCCACGTTGGACCGGCCGGCGAAGGCGATCTCCGGCGGGCCCGGCGGCGGCAATTGCGCGGCGTTCGCCGCTGCCCAAAGAAACGTGCATTCCCCCGCGAAAAGCTTGCGTCCCAATTCGGCAAAGTCAAGAGGCACACACGCCAGATCCTTCACGACCGGCGAGCCCGCCAACTCAGGTTGTCGCTTTCTTGCGGAACATGCCCAGCAAATTGTCCCAGAGTTCGATCTTGACGCCGGCCCGCTTCATGATCGCCGTCTGCTGAATGACCGACAAAATATTATTCCAGCTCCAATAAATGACCAGGCCGGAGGCGAAGCTGCCGAGCGTGAACGTGAAGATGACCGGCATCCAGGTGAACACCTGCTTTTGCATCGGATCCGTTGGTTCGGGATTGACCTTCATCTGAATGAACATGGTGATGCCCATGATGAGCGGCCAAACGCCAATCGCAAGGTAGGGGCCAAACACCGCTATCTGAGTCGGATCGAAGGGGATGAGACCCAACAGATTGAAGACATTCGTCGGGTCGGGCTGCGAAAGATCCTTGATCCAGCCGAAAAACGGTGCCTGCCGCATCTCGATCGTGATGACGAGCACCTTATAGAGCGCGAAGAAGACCGGAAGCTGAATCAGCACCGGCAGGCAGCCCGACAGGGGATTGATCTTTTCGCGCTTATAGAGCGCCATGATTTCCGCCTGCTGCTTGGGCTTGTCGTCGGGGAAGCGGTCTTTGATCGCGGTGATCTGCGGCTGTACCGCCTTCATCTTGGCCATCGCGCGATAGCTCCGGTTGGCGAGCGGGAAAAACAGTCCCTTGACCAAAACCGTGATGCACAAGATCGCGACGCCGAAATTGCCAACAAACTTATAAATGACGTCGAGCAAGCGGAACATCGGCCTGGTGATAAAATAAAACCAGCCCCAGTCGATCAGAAGATCGAACTTCTCGATCCCCAAATTGGCTTGATATTTGTCGAGCGTGGCGGTCTCCTTGGCGCCCGCGAAGACCCTGGACGTGAATTCGCTCGAAGCGCCCGGCGCGAGCGTCCTTCCTTCCGTTCCGGCGAAGCCAGCCTGATAAATCACGGGAGCGCCGCCGGATCCGGAATAGCTTGCCTCGACAGCTATGCCCTGGTCTGGAATGACAGCCGCGGCCCAATATTTGTCGGTGAGGCCCAGCCAGCCGCGGGTACCCGCGAAGCTCTTTGTTGCATGATCTTCCTTTTCGATCTTGTCGTACCTGATCTCCTGCACGCCGGACTCGCCAATGACCCCGACGAACCCTTCGTGCACTCTGTATAATCCAGTACTCACGGGCTTGCCGTGGCGCTTGACAAATGCGTAGGGGTGCAGCGTGACCGCCTGGGTGGACTTGTTCTCGACGCTATCGGTCACCGTAAACATGTAACGGTCATCCACCGCGATTTTGCGGTGAAATACGAGACCCTGGCCATTGTCGTAGGTGAGCATCACGGGCGAGGACTCAGTGAGCGTATCACGATCGGCTTGCCACAACGTATCGGGCCCGGGCACAAGATTGGCGCCGGGATCGGCGATGAAGCCCGCCTCGGCGTAATAAGGCGACGGCGAACCCGGGGGCGAGAGCAAAACAATATTCGGACTGTTGGGATCGACCGCCGCGCGGTAGGCCTTAAACGACACGTCGTCGATGCGCCCGCCCTTGAGCGCGATCGATCCGTAGATCGCGGGCGCGTCGAGTTTGACCCTGGGGCTTTCGGCCAAGGCGTCGGCGCGGCTCTTTTCCGGCGTCGACGCTCCCCCCTGCGCCGGAGCGCTCAAACCGGGCGCTTGCGAACGTGTGGCTTGGGAATTACTCGCTTGCGGCCCCGGCTGCGCGCCAGGGGTTGCGCGCGCGTGCATTTCAGCTTGGGTCTGCCGGTCCTTGTCGAGATGCGGCCGGGCATAAAACGCGTCCCACCCAAGAACGACGAGCAGCGACAGGCAGGTCGCTAGCATGATGTTTCTGGTTTCCGTGGTCATCCCTTGGCTTTCCTGCCTTTTGAACTCTGTCGCCGCGCCTCGTCCGCGTCGCCGGCGGCGCTGACCTCGTGGTCATGATCACGGCGGATGGGCGCCTGGTTTTTCCCGGCATCGACCTTGCCGAGCGCCCGGATAAGCTCCCCCTGCAAGGCCAGGAACGGCATGCCGAGCGCCTCGGGCCGCGCGAGGATTACATAATCATGGCCTGGTCGCGCCGGAAGAGGGTTGAGTAGCCGCAACGCTTCCTTGAGACGGCGGCGGATCCGGTTGCGCTGGACGGCGCCGCCAGATTGTTTGGTTACGGTGAAACCAAACCGCGGCTGGGCCTCCGCGCAGGGGAAAACTTCCGTTGCGATGCCGGTTTGATCCGTCCGGGTCCCGGCGCCAAAAGTGTTTGGATCGCCCGGTGCGCGCTCCATCGTCTCGGACGCGATCGGGCGCGGCGCCGCCTGCAATGTCAGCCCCCTTGCGTAAAAGCGCATTCCCTTCGCCGCGCGCAGGAAGTCAGCCCTTCGGCGCAGCCGTTCCGGCCCAGCCACGGCGTCTCCACACGGTTGGTCGAAGGGCATTGCCGGGAACCCGGATGAAAATGCGGTCGCGGCTTGGGCGCCGCGCCCCGCGCGAGACTTTCGCATGGAATTAAATCCCACCGGAGTGAAAGACTGCCAATGTTTTCACGCCAAGTCTTTTTTCATGCCAAGTCTTTTTTTCACGCCGCTTTTGCGGCGAACGCTGGCTGGCCGCGCGGACGATTTGCGTGACCGCCCAGTCCCGCCGGCACGCCGCAGTCCCCGCCGGGACCGCTAGATCGAGACCTTGGAGCTTTCCGGTGTTTCATGGAAACATCGAAAGGTATTAAAACCTATCGTCGAAGGATTTCACGCGGACAGCCGTTTGCGGCCGCGCGCGCGCCGCGCCGCGATAACTTTGCGGCCACCCACGGTCGCCATCCGGGCACGAAACCCGTGCCGGCGCTTTCGGACAATTTTGCTTGGTTGATAGGTCCGCTTCACAGCGCCGCTCCCACCTGGTCCAAATAATACAATAAAAGCCGCTCCGGCCAAGACTCAAAACGTTGAGTCCAAGCCGGCACGGCGATCCATTCCGCCAAACGGAGGCGGCGCGGTCCGGAGACCCTCACCCCCTCAATGAGGAGCGAGAAAGGGCACCATCGAGCCCGCGATTTCGCCCTTATAGAGGCAACCTGCAAACCAAGTCAATTCGGGGTAGTGTCTGAATTTGAAATTTGCGGTCGATCCACGGAGGCCGTTCGCGGACCCCGCCTTCCGGCCCTTTGCGGAAGATTGGCTGAGTTCTCGATGACGAAAGTTAACTATCTATGGACCTTCGCCGCCGCACTAACAAAACCCTATTGACGCTTCGGTTGCGATTATGTATTCATTTAATCTCATCAGAGTCTGCATCTAACGATTCCAGCCTTTATAATAATAGATTAATGAAAATACTTCAGTATTACATTATAATTGCACTATTATCAATAGTTGCAGCGCCGCAACTTGTCGAGGCTCAGACAATTACATCCGCCACCGCCGCGCCAAGTGCCATTCCGGCTAATGTTACGACAGATATAATATTCAGCGCCACGGTAACGGGTCGCCCGCTATATGTTGAGCTAACCTACCTGAATGGCCCGGCAGGTCATCCAATTGTCGTGGGGCAGCTCCGAAAGAAAAAGTGCCGCGATCACGATGATCGTGATGGAGGGGATGGCGATCATGACCGCGATTGCCGAAAAGGCGCGGCTAACGATGTCTATACCCTCTCAAAACAATTTAACTTGCCAGTTGGGCAAGCCCAATTTCAAATTTCGGCGCCCGGCGCTCAAGGCCAGGTTGTGTCGCCTATACTTTTTGTACTTTCATTGACCACATCCATAGGCTTCACAATTGATACGCCTACCATTAAACATGGTGGTCCCCTCAGCTTCAACAATTTTGACAGTAGATATGTGCACGGGGGATTTCCGCCAACGAACGGAGCGTTAATTAATGTGGCCACTCCCACCACCTCCACTTGACAATCTTGTCGATATTGAACTTCAGGGAACCACCATAACAGCAAGATCCCCGTTTACGGTATCTGGAGTGTCATGTACTCGGGTATTTTATGCGGACGATGCGTTTTCACCAGATGGGAAAGTGGAAGCGATTTACTGCCCATCTGGAAAATCATTATACAAGTTTTTCCTCACATATTACACTGGCGACCCAAATGAAAATCAGTATTTGTTAAGCTTTCAACAGCTGGTCAGCAGTGCCAAATTCACGCCTTAGAAGGTCAGCCGCAGATTGGCTGAGTTCTCGATGACGAAGGTTAACCATCAGCGGACCTTCGCCGCCGCACTAACAAAATCCTTTTGACGCTTCGGTTGTGATCATGTATTCATTTTATCACATCAGAGCCTGCATCTAACGATTCCAGCTTTTATAAGAATAGAGTAATGACAATACTTCAGTATTACATTATAATTGCACTATTATCAATAGTTGCAGCGCCGCAACTTGTCGAGGCTCAGACAATTACATCCGCCACCGCCGCGCCAAGTGCCATTCCGGCTAATGTTACGACAGATATAAAATTCAGCGCCACGGTAACGGGTCGCCCGCTATACGTTGAGCTAACCTACCTGAATGGCCCGGTAGGTCATCCAATTGTGGTGGGGCAGCTTCGAAAGAAAGAGTGCCGCAATCACGATGATGATCGTGATGGAGGGGATCGCGATGGCGATAGAGGGGATAACGATCATGACCGCGATTGCCGAAAGGGCGCGGCTAAGGATGTCTACACCCTCTCGAAACGTTTTAATTTGCCCGTGGGGCAAGCCCAATTTCAAATTTCGGCGCCCGGCGCTCAAGGCGAGGTTGTGTCGCCTATACTTTTAGTACTTTCGGTAACTACGCCCACAGGATTCACAATTGATGCGGGAACCCTTAAACTGGGTGGCCCGCTGGATTTCACCAATTTTAATGGCCAATATTTACATGGCGGGTTTGCTCCGCCCGGGGGCGCAGAGATCGATATTGCGCATGAGCCACTACCGCCGCCGCCACTAGACAACCTCATAGATATTGAGATTGCGAGGGAAGGCGCCGCTATTACCTCAAGGTCACCGCTAACGGTATCTGGAATATCGTGTACGCAGGCATTTTATACGAATAATAATGAGGGAACATCGATAAAAAACCAAACGGTTTATTGTCCATCCGGAAGCACGTTATATAAATTTTTTCTCACTTACTATTCTGGCGATCAAAATGAGAATCAATACATCGAAGGTTTTCAAGGAGTACTCTTTGGTGTTAAATTTGCGCCTTAGGCAGCGCCTTGCCGGTGCTGTATATCTGATCAGTGCATGCTTTCTATCTACAGCAATATTAGCTGAGCCATATGACCCTAAGTTGGGTTCTAAGATCGATACATATCTTGGTGGGAAGGGGTCGCCGATCGGTAATGGTGCGGTATTTTTTGCTAATGGTGTGCACGACGACGTTGATCCACGCTTGGTTGTAGCGATCGCCGGTGCTGAATCCTCCTTCGGCACTAACTGGGTTAATTGTCCACAAAGTGGTTTCAACGCGTGGAGTTGGTTCTACAGGGCACGCAGACCTTGTTCCCAATCTCCATTTGGTTCGTTTGCGGATGGAATTAGAGTTGTTACAGCTGGGATGGCCAGATATTTTAATCGTAATTGGGATACTATTCCGATTGTGAGAGACCATTACTGTCCGTTGTCACAACCAGGGTGCGGTTCGTGGGCTCCAAATGTTACAAGCTTTTATACAGAACAGGATGGGGACACTTCTGATCTTACATTTCATATCGGCCTTATAGATTTTGAACAGTTCACAACGGCGCCGAGCCACTTCACCGGAGCGCAACCACCCCTGCAAGTCTTTGCTGCGATCAATGGGACAGTCAGTACCAAAATAGCCGATTCGGCGACGATTTCCGGGGGGCAGCTACTGAACTTGGCTACTGTCCCTGCTGATCCCAGCATCGTTTATGGCACACTAGGAGTAGGAGGATCCTTGTGCCCTGGATGCCTACGCACGATCACAATTCAGTTCGCAAACAAAGTGTCGAACTTTAGCATGTTCCTCGTGGATGGAGAACCAGGAAGGGTCGTAACGTAGCCGAATTGAATAGTGTCTGAGATTGAATTTCAGCAATAGGGGCAAGCCGCCTGAGTGACGCTGCTGCTCAGGAGCGGACTAATTCACCTAACCTTTGCAACGTCTACGGCTTGACCTGACAGGCCCTATATGGCAGTACATAAATCTTGCAGACTGTGTGGAAAGTCGGACTTTGCATGAAAACGGCTCAGTCAGGTGAAGATTTGCGGGCTCAACGGGGTCTATGATCGCTGAAAATGGCCCATAATCAGCCGAAATTCAAAGACTGCCGCTCGATTGAGTGGGTTTCCACACAGTCTGCTTGATTTTCGTATAGCTCTTATCCGGCAAGTGCCAATACACGCCGCCGCTGTCAATCTGGAGAGAAGCGTATATTATCGATGACGAAGTCCCAATTGGCCCCACCGTTCGATGTGACTGTTACTTGTCGTATACCGGCCTCAGGTAACATTACGGTATAACCATTGACGCCATATTTGTTATCGTCTGCATCCCTCATTGATCGTCTTGTACCGTATAGGCAAGGCTAGGCGAGGTGGCGCCCCTTTCCGGCCAAGATGCAGTGCGGAAACCAGCCTCCACACGGGCGCGGCGCGAACCACGGGCGAAAATCATGCCCTGGCCCGCAACGTGCAAGTAAGCGTCCATAAATGCCATGGAGCTTCGTTGAGCCGGGATCTGCGCATTGCCGTCATCGACAAGAATCCGTTGCGCGCCGCCATCATCGAGGAAGGCTTGCGCGCGGCCGGGCACATGAGCGTGGTGCGGATCGATGACACGGCGGAACTGCTCGACCGCATCCGGGCGATCGATCCCGACGTCATCCTCATCGATCTCGAAAGCCCGAGCCGCGACGTTCTCGAACAAATGTTCAAGGTGAGCCGTTCGGTCGCGCGGCCCGTCGCGATGATCGTCGACCGGTCCGACGCCGCGACGATCGAGGCCGCGATCGACGCCGGAGTCTCGGCCTATATCGTCGACGGCCTCCGCAAGGACCGCGTGAAGCCGATTCTCGACATGACGATTAGCCGTTTCAATGCCTTCGCCAAGCTCAAGAAGGAGCTTGAAACGGCGAAGTCGCAGCTCGACGACCGCAAGGCAATCGACCGCGCCAAGGCCTTGGTCATGCGCGCTAAGGCTATTCCGGAGGAACAGGCCTATGCCCTGATGCGTCATGTCGCGATGAACGAAAACAAGAAGATCGCCGAGGTTGCCCGTTCCATCATCACCGCCGCAGAGCTTTTGCGATGATGAAAAGCCTGCGCATCGGATATGTGCCGCTGACCGACGCGGCGCTGCTCCACGTGGCGAAAGCCCAGCATTTCGCCGCCGCGCGGGGCGTCGAGATTGAACTCGTGGCTGACTCCTCCTGGGCCAATATCCGCGACAAGCTCGTGGCCGGCCATTTCGATGCGGCGCACATGCTGGCGCCGGCCGCCATCGCGGTCTCGCTCGGGATTGATCAAATCGAGGCGCCGCTGGTGGCGCCGGTGGCGCTCGGGCTCAACGGCAACGCGATCACGGTCTCGCAAGCGCTGTTCAAATTGTTGCTGCAAGAGGCGACAAGCGACATTGCCGATCCCCGGGTCACCGCCAAGGCGCTCGCCAGGATCGTGGCAGCACGCCGCGAGAGAGGGGAAGCCCCCTTGACATTCGGCCATGTGTTTCCTTTTTCCAGTCATCATTACCAATTGCGGCTATGGCTGCGGGCTGGCCATCTCGATCCCGAAGAGGACGTCAAGCTCGTCGTCGTGCCGCCGCCGTTCATGGTCTGGACCCTGCGCAAGGGCCAGTTGGACGGATTTTGCGTCGGCGCGCCATGGAATGCGCTAGCCGTCGCGACCGGCGCCGGGACAATCCTCCATCAAGGCCCGGACATTGTCCGCGACTGTCCGGAAAAGGTTCTGGCGTTCCGGGCGGAATGGGCGCGGTCCCATGGGGACGACGTCCGCGGTCTCGCGGGAGCCGTTGGCGACGCGTCGCGCTGGGCGATGGCACCGAGCAACCGGAACTCCCTAAGGACGCTGCTCACGAGCACGGCTTGGCAAGACGTGAGCCCCTGGACGATCGAAAGGGTCCTTGCCAATCCGGACTCCACCTCTGGCCCCGGCCTGGTGGAAACCGGGCTACGTCTCGACGAGGACGCGATCAACGCCGATCCCGCCCAGGCGCTTTGGCTCTACGCCCAGATGGTGGCGGCCGGCCAGACCGACTATTCGCCGGTCCAGGCCGCCGCCGCCGCCGCCGTCTACGCTCCGGCTCTCGGGCCGTCGATTTCGCGCCCCGCCGCCACTCCCGTTGCGTTCGACGGTCCCGCGTTTTCGCCAAACGATATTGCATCTTACCTCGTGGCATTGAAAGCCGGGCGCCCAAGCTCATGATTCGTGCGCTGCACAATAAGTATGCGGCGCGGGCAGACGTTTGGCAGATTGTGCAGCAATAATTCCATAAGCGGCATGACAGACGAGACGCCCACAAGAGGAAAAACACCGCGCGGCGGACGACTGGTTCCGGGCGAGGCTGTCGTTAGAAGGCGCGCTGGATGCGCAAGCGGCCCTCGTAGTGGTGTTGGGCTGGAAGGCTGGAAGGCCGGTGGCGGTCAAGCTGGCCGGCCCGAAATCCGGCGCGAGGCCAGCCGGCCGCGTCTGGTTCAAATGCACATAGATGAACTCGGCGCCGATATCGAAACCCTTGAGCGGCGTCCAGACAAGGTTGGTGCCGATCCGCGTTTCCTTCAAGTTCGACACGCCCACCGCGCCGCCGAAGCCGTTGAGCGCGTTGGCCGGATAGTGCACTTCAAGATACGAACCATAAACCGCCGAACTCAGGATCGGGAACCAATAATGCTTGTAGGCGCCGGTAATGTCCCAGCCCCACTGCTGTTCGCAGGCGCCGCTGCCGGTGAAGACGCAGTCGGAATTGATCTGTGGGTTCCAGCCGGCGATATAGGGTTCCGATACAAATCCGGCGCCCGGAAACCGGTTTTGACTGACCGAACCATACCCGTTTGCAAAATTATTGCCCGCGATATAGCCGAAGGCGCCTTTTTCATAGGCCGCCTGCAACCAGAGCTTGTCGCCCGGCGAGAGATAATCGACATTCAGCTGAAGACCGCTTGAATCGCGAAGCCGTAGGAATTGCTGGTCAGAGCGGGGAAGGCAAAGGGCGGCGTGAAACCCGCGGGGAATGGCGGCGTGGGCGGGATCGCCGCAAGCGCACCGGCCTGAAAGAGGCTGGCCCTGACCTGATGCGCCGCCGCCGAGAGTTGCACCGCGCCCCAGGGCTGATCGAGGCGAAGATTGCCGACGATCTCTGGCACCCGCGAGCCTCCCGGCTGGGCCTGGAAGGAGGTCGCCGAAACGCCGCCGATCGTGATCGGTGCGGCAGTCGTAGCGGCGATCGTGCTGCCGATCGCCGCACGGCGCGACGGCTGGTCTTCGAACGAAAGCGTTGCCGAGAAGCCGTTGCCGAAGGTCGCTGTGTAGGCAAGCAGGGCGACGGTCGCATTAGAACCACGCAAATTCTCGTAATTGTAGGCATCCGCGTAGAAATCGAACATCGATTGTGCCCGGCCCGCGGTCAGTCCGGCGAACTGAATAAAGGCCTTGTTGACGATCGTCGTCTCGCGCGCCGCGGTCGATCCGGCGGTCGTATTGAAAGTGTTCACCAATTGGCCGAGCCCGCCCAGTTGAGCGCTCGCGCCGGAACCATAGAAAGCGTCCACGCGGGCAAATGGCCGCAATGTGCCCCACGGCGACTGTGTCCTGGCGTCGAGTTCGACGCGTCCCAATGCGGAAAAGGCAAGCGCGTCGCGCGAGCGGGCATTCAAATATTGATTCGGCGTCGGAACGAAGCCAGTGCCCAAGTGGGGGATGCCATTGGCGTAAAAGAGCGGTCCGGCAATGCTAAAGAATGGATCGTGACCGCGTAGCTCGGCCAGCACCAGGCCGCCAACCCGTAAACATGTGTCGGTGCCCGGAATATAGAAGAAGCCGGCGCCATAGGCGTCGCAAATGCGGACATATTCAATCGGCGCGGCTTGGCGCGCCGGAAGATCGGCGCCGCGAGCGCCCGCCACCGGAACCACTCCGGCCAACGCCGCCGCCGAACCTAGCAGAAGCTCCTTGAACAGTTTCAAGTCAAATCCCTCCAATGCAAGGACCCCATCCAGGTCCGACTTCTTCAGGCAGCCTGCGGCAAAAACATAACAAGTCTAATGCCAATGATGAGAAGAAGCTTAAGCGTCAGAGAATTTGAAAGGTTAAGTGCGTAATTCGCGCCACGACCTTCACTCCGGCTGCCTTTGACGGTCCCGCGTTTTCGCCAAACGATATTGCTTCTTACCTCATGTCGGCGCGTGCGTTGCACAATACATGCGCAGCGTGTGCAATATTTCGGCAAACTAGAGCCCCGCTATTCGCTCGCCGGCGCGAAACCGGCAGGGCCGGGCCGCCGCGGGAAGTGAAAACATCGTCCATCGTGCTTGGCACGGAGCTTGCTTGAGAAGTCTTGGTGGATCGGCTCCCTACGGTCCATTCCGGGTCCAACGAAGGGCCCGGGCGTCCAGCAACGCCGCTGACTGACCGTCACACATGTGGGGGTCCGCCAGCGGCTGTTTTTGTGCACCCCTAATCGAGGGCGCGGAGTGATGGAGCTTGTGCATGAATGCCAATACCCTGGCCGCCGCGGCCGGCCCGGAACACCGGCCGCTGCCCGGTTGGACCCCGCCTGCCTCGCTGGCGCCACCGACGTTACGGTCTCCAAGCAAGCCTCGTGGGGAGCTACGCGGGACAACATCATCCATGATTTGTTTCACGATCGTCCACACCCGGCGGACCCGATCGCCCGCCAGTGGACCGTTTGAACCTCGATTAAAAAGGGACGCTGCTGATGAGCAAGCGCGAAACGGCCTGGATCTCGGAGTGGAACCCGGAGGACGAGAAGTTCTGGGAGTCCAAAGGGAAGTTTATCGCCAAGCGCAACCTGATCTGGTCGATCTTGGCCGAGCACCTCGGCTTCTCGATCTGGATGATCTGGAGCATCGTGGCGACCAAGCTACCGCAGGCCGGCTTCAACTACACGACCGACCAGCTGTTTCAGCTCGTAGCTTTGCCTGGGCTTGTCGGCTCGCTGATCCGGTTTCCGTACACGTTTGCGGTGCCCCGGTTCGGCGGGCGAAACTGGACCATCGTGAGCGCGGCGCTGCTGTTCATCCCGGCGATCGCGCTGGCGTATTTCATCACCCGGCCGGACACACCGTTCTGGCTGATTCTGATCGTGACCGCGACGGCCGGCCTCGGCGGCGGCAATTTCGCCTCCAGCATGGCCAACATTTCATTCTTCTACCCGAACCGCATGAAGGGCAGGGCGCTGGGCCTAAACGCGGCTGGCGGAAATATCGGCGTCAGCAGCGTTCAATTACTGACGCCGATCCTGATCGGGTCCGGATGCGTCAGCCTCTATATGGTCTCGCCCCAGGGTTCGGCAGGGCTGTACCTGCAGAACGCGGGGCTCATCTGGCTGCCGCTGATCGCCCTCGCCGTGTTCGGCGCCTATCGCTACATGAACAACCTGACCTCTGCGCGATCGACGCTCAAAGATCAGCTGATCATCGTCAAGCGCAAGCACACTTGGGTGATGTCCTGGCTCTATATCGGGACTTTCGGCTCGTTCATCGGCTATTCGGCCGCGTTCCCGCTCCTGCTCAAGACGCAGTTCCCGGCGATTACCGTGGGCATCGCCTTCCTGGGACCGCTGGTCGGATCCGTCGCGCGTCCGCTCGGCGGCCTGCTCGCCGACAAGGTGGGCGGCGCGCGCGTGACCTTTTGGAACTTCGTCGTCATGGGCGCCGCTACCCTCGGCGTCATGCATTACGTCGAGATCAAGAGCTTGATCGGCTTCCTCGTCATGTTCCTTTTCCTCTTCGTCACGACCGGCATCGGCAACGGCTCGACATTCCGGATGATCCCCTCGATCTTCCGCGCGGAGAAGCTCAGGGAGGCAAAGGGCCTGGGCGACTCGGCCCGGGCGCTGGCCCTCAAGACGGCCGGTATCGAGAGTGCCGCCGTGCTCGGCTTCACATCGGCGATCGGCGCCTGCGGCGGATTCCTGATCCCGCGCGGCTTCGGCGCCTCGATTGCCGCCACCGGCGGACCCAACCTGGCGTTGGAAGTCTTCCTGACGTTCTACCTCACCTGCGTGGCGGTCACATGGTGGTACTACCTGCGGAAGGGCTTTCTCGTGCAGCGCGCCCGGAGCCTCGCCGAAGCACGCGTGTGAGGCAGGGATGAGCGGCAGATGGCCATCGCATATGGCGCCAAACTTGGAGAAGTCCGATGAACGCTAGGACAACCGGTCTTGCGCGAAATTGCTCCGGCCTGTCCAAACCCGCGTCCCCGGGAGCGTAACCACATGAGCGAACCTCTCGTCGTTGTCGGCAATGGCATGGCGGCTACCCGTTTCGTCGACGAACTGACGCAGCGTGCGCTCGGCCGCTACAGCGTCATCGTTATCGGAGCCGAGCCGCGGCTCTCCTACAACCGCGTCCTTTTGTCGGCGCTGCTCGCGGGCGAGGTTGGCGAGTCCGCGATCGAATTGAAGCCGCGCCGATGGTGGAACAGGTACGGCGTGACGACGCTCGATGGACAGGCGGTCGCCTCGATTGATCGGCGGGGCCGGGTGGTGACGCTCGCGAACGGCCAGCGCTTTACCTTTTCGAAGCTCGTGCTCGCGACCGGCTCGCAACCGGTCAGGCTGCCGAAGCCCGGAATGGATCTGCAGAACGTCCTCACCTTCCGCGATCTCGCCGATGTCGGCGCGATGCGCGCCTTGATGCGCCAGGGCGCCCGC
This sequence comes from Methylocella sp., assembly GCA_036513565.1. GTDB lineage: Bacteria > Pseudomonadota > Alphaproteobacteria > Rhizobiales > Beijerinckiaceae > Methylocapsa. The sequence continues at coordinate 13,468 of DATBYR010000122.1, forward strand.
GCGGCGGTGATCGGCGGCGGCCTGCTCGGCATAGAGGCGGCTTATGGCCTTGCCAAGGCAGGCGTGAAAGTGGCGCTTGTCCATTTGATGGACCGCTTGATGGAGCGCCAGCTCGATGCTCGAGCGGCCGCCCTTCTCAAGCACGCGATCGAGGCCGAGGGCATCGAGGTGCTGCTCGGTGCCGACACAAAAAGGGTTTTGGGCGAAGATCGCGCCACAGGACTCGAACTTTCCTGCGGGCGCGTCCTTCCCGCCGATTTCGTGGTCTGCGCGGTCGGCATAAGGCCGAATGCGGAACTCGCCCGCGAAGCAGGGCTTGCGGTCAATGGCGGGATCATGGTCGATGACGGGCTCACCACCAGCGACCCGAATATCTTCGCCCTCGGCGAATGCGCGGAGCATCGGGGCTGCGTCTACGGCCTTGTCGAACCGGCCAACGAACAGGCCAGGATTTTGGCCCGCCGCCTCGCCGGCGACCGCACCGTGGCCTATCTCGGTTCGACGCTCGCGGCAAATTTGAGGGTCTCCGGCGTGCACGTCTTTTCGGCGGGCGAGTTCATCGAGGGTCCGGGGAGCGATGTCATCACGCTCGAGGATCAAGGCACGCTAAGCTATAAAAAGCTCGTGATGCGCGAGGGGAGACTGACCGGCGCCGTGCTGTTTGGCGATACGGCCGACGGCCTTTGGTATCTTGATCTGATTCGCTCCGGCGCCGACGTGTCGCATTGGCGCGACGTCCTCGCTTTCGGGCCCGCGCTCGCTCTCCCGCAAGCGGCGTGAGGCCTGCCGATGTCTGGCGACTTCACTCCCGAACAAAAGCGCTATCTCGAAGGGTTCGTTTCCGGCGTCCAGGCGCGGGGAGGCAATGGATTTTTGGGATCCGGCAACTCGCCACAGGCCGCGCCGGAGCCAACACCAATGGGTCCCGATGCGCCGCATCGCTTGGCCCAAGACGAAGCGATCAAGGCCGGCAAGAAACTCGTCGATCAGGAAAAGTGGAAGCGCGAAGAGCATCCCTTCGATGCGTATCACAAGCTACGCGGCCAGGCCGCGCGCGACGAATTTCCGAAGCCGGCCGATAGTTTCCGTTGGCGGTTTTACGGTCTCTTCTATGTCGCGCCTGCGCAAAGCAGTTACATGTGCCGGCTGCGCATTCCCAATGGCATTCTGTCGCATTGGCAGTTGGCGGGGGTCGCCGGACTCGCCGAAAAATTCGGCGGCGGATATGCCCATGTCACCACCCGCGCCAATCTGCAATTCCGGGAGGTCGCGGCGAAGGACGCAATCCATGTCGTCGAAGGAGTGCAGGATTTGGGCCTCACCTCGCGCGGGGCGGGCGCCGACAACATCCGTAATGTGACCGGCGACGCCACGGCAGGTATCGGCCCGGGGGAGCTCATCGATACCCGGCCCTTTGCGCGCGCGTGGCACTTCCACATTCTAAATCAGCGCACGCTCTACGGTCTGCCCCGCAAGTTCAACGTCGCCTTCGACGGCGGCGGCGCGATCCCGACGCTCGAGGACACCAACGACATCGGCTTTCAGGCGGTGGAGGTCGAAGACGGCGCGAGCGTCGCGCCGGGCGTCTGGTTCAAGCTCGTTGTCGGCGGCATCACCGGGCACCGGGAAACCGCCGAGGTCGCCGACGCG
>DATBYR010000123.1:0-2523 GCA_036513565.1 Methylocella sp.
CTGCAGACGTCGGCGCTCATGAATAAGGTCGACGACACGCTCAGCGTCTTCTCGACCCACGGCGTGGCAGGACTCATGGGCGGTCTCCTGACCGGCGTGCTGGCCAATCCCGACATGCTTCTCTACATCGGCACCGAAAAGGACGCGCCCGGCATCAACGCTACGGGCTGGTACTATGGCAATTTCACGCAGCTCAAATATCAGGCGCTAGCCGCGCTCTTTATCATCGTGCTTAACGCGGTCGCGACCTTCGTCATTCTCAAGATCATCGGGATTTTCGTTCCGCTGCGGATGAACGAGAAATCGCTGCTGATCGGCGATATGGCCGTGCACGGGGAGGAGGCCTAGGCGTTTCCGATTTTCGAATCATATCAACCGGCCTCATCGAGTTTGGAGGGCCAGGAATGGACGAGTCGCGCGAGCGGCGGCTCCCCAACTCCTCTTGGGCATCGATTTGGCCTTCGTGGTCATGGCGTGGCCAAGATTTTATTCCCGCCGTCACCCCGGATGGTTCCATCGGCGCCGCCGGTTGCAACGCCGATACGCCGCGTAACCCGCCGCCAAGGATCCGTTGAATCCAAATCGCCTTCGCGTCACACCCTCGCTCCCCGTGATACCACGTTTGGAGAAAGACGATACAACAATTCAAAATAATTCATTAAATCAATGTATTATTACGCGTTCTCAACTCATAACTTCGATCGCCTCCGGATAGTCGCGGCCCCCGGGTTTACGACGCGCGTTCATGCGGCCCCCGAAATGTCGCAATCTTGCAACAGCGTGATATTATGGCAACGCGATTGACCTTGTTACTTATCATGGGCGGTGCGTGACCCTTCCATGTCTTTTTGCCGGCGACCATGGGTAATCAAAAAATATCGCGGCGGGCTTTGGGCGGAAAAAATAACCATCCCAGGTTTACCGCCCGGTTCGGTCCCGTGGCCGTTATCCTTGCCCTCTTCATCGGGCTCGTCAGTTTTCTGATTTTTTCCGACTATACGCCGATTGCGCCGACGGATTCCGTCGTTCTGGGGTTGTTTGCCGCCAATATCCTTGGCATCCTCATCGTCTTCTGCTTCGTCCTCGCCGAGGCCTATGCACTCTTCAAGGCGCGCCGGGCCGGTGTCGCCGGGGCGGAACTGCATATTCGGATCGTCGGACTTTTTTCAATCATTGCCGCCGCGCCGGCTCTGCTGATGGCCTGGGTCGGTTCGGTGACGCTCGAACACAGTCTCAATCCGTCCTTCATGCAGGATGGACGCGGCTTTGTGCAAAACACAATCGACGCGGCAAATTTGTTTCGTGAAGGTCAATGCTGGTCGCTGCTCCGGGAGGCGAGGCTCACAGCATCGGATCTCGACCTGGCCAAGCCCACGTTCGATTTTGACCGGTCGTGGTTTCGAGGTTTTTTCACGTCGCGGGCGCGTTCTCTTGGCTTCACCGCCGCGGCTCTTTTGAAGTCCGACGGCACGGTGGTCGAGCGGGTGGACACAGGCGCCGTGGTTGGTACTGCCGTCGTCCGGCCGGAGCCGCGCGATTTCGACGTCGCAAGAAAAAACGAGCCCGAGTGCCTGATCCTCGATGAAGGCCGGACTTTCGTCGCCTTGCGGACACTCCTTTCCTTCCAGGACACGTTTTTATATGTGGCCCGGCCGGTCGATCCGTTCACGGTGGAGTTTCCGCGCCAGGCCGCCAAGCTCGTCGCGCTCTACGATGATTTCGACAATCACCGGCGCGGAATAAGGATCGCTTTCGCGACCATGTTCGTCCTGATCGCCCTCATCATGCTTTTATCCGCGACCTGGCTCGGTCTTTCTTTCGCCGACAGTCTCGTGGCGCCAATTAGGCGCTTGATCGCGGCGACCGATGAGGTCGCCTCCGGCAATCTCCACGTTCAGGTTGCGGTGCATAAGTCGGAGGGCGACCTTGCCCATCTCGGCGAAACCTTCAACAAAATGACCTCGGAACTGAGCCTTCAGCAGCACCGGCTAGTCGCGGCGAGCAAGCTCATCGACGAGCGGCGGCTCTTCACCGAGGCGGTTCTCTCCGGTGTTCCGGTGGCGGTCGTGGGCATCGGACCGGAAGGCGAAATTACCGTGCTCAATCCGTCCGCTGAAAAATTACTCCCGCAAAGGGGCGAAACGGCCGCGCGGATCGCGGGTCAATCGATCGCAACCGTGCTGCCGGAACTAGAGGACATGCTGGCTGGCGCGCGTTCCGGTCAATCCCGGCTGGTCCAAGGACAAATTTCGCTTTCCCGCGGCGGCCTCGATCGTCTTTTCAACGTGAGCATCACCAGCGAGCCGAGCGAACGCGCTGACAAGAGCTATGTCGTGACGCTCGACGATATCACCGATCTCGTGACCGCGCAGCGGACGGCGGCCTGGGCCGATGTCGCCCGCCGGATCGCCCATGAAATCAAAAATCCCCTAACCCCGATCCAGCTGTCCGCGGAACGGCTGAAACGCAAATATGGGCGTCTGATCGAGCAAGACCGCGACGTTTTCGATCAGTGCACCGATA
>DATBYR010000124.1:0-3861 GCA_036513565.1 Methylocella sp.
CTCCCGTTCCTTTTGCGAACCGCGCCGGAACGACAGAACGACCGGCAAGGTTATCTTCCCTTCCCGGAAATCGTCGCCGATATTCTTGCCGAGTTTGGCCGATGTTCCGCCGTAGTCGAGCGCGTCGTCGATGAGCTGGAAAGCGATACCGAAGTTCAGGCCGTAGCCGCGGCAAGCCGCGATCTCGGGCTTCGGCCGCCCTCCGAGCAGGGCGCCGACTTCCGATGCGGCGCCGAACAAGGCGGCGGTTTTGGCACGAATCACCGCGAGGTAATCGTCCTCGCCCGTCGCGGTATCCTTGGCGGCGGACAGCTGCATGACTTCGCCTTCCGCGATGACGGCGGCCGCGGACGAGAGCGTATCGAGGCAGGGGAGCGAGCCCACCTCGACCATCATTTTGAAAGCCTGGCCGAGGAGAAAGTCGCCGACGAGAACGCTCGCCTCGTTGCCCCATAGCATGCGCGCCGCGAGCTTGCCCCGGCGCATGTCGCTCGCGTCCACGACGTCGTCGTGGAGCAGCGTGGCGGTGTGCATGAATTCCACCGCGGCAGCGAGCTTGATATGTCCCGTCCCGGCATAGCCGCAAAGCCCGGCGGTCGCCAAGGTCAGCATCGGACGCAGCCGCTTGCCGCCCGACGAAATCAAATGATTGGCGACTTCGGGGATCATTGAAACATCGGAGACCGCGCGGGAAAGGATCGTCTGATTGACGTGTTCCATATCCTGCGCCACCAAGGCGAGCAGCCCGTCGATGCCGGGCTCCTGCATTTTTTCTTCGAGGGGGATGACAACGCCCAAGATTGAATTCTCCGGATATCGGCGGCACTCGTTAGGGCGCGGCTTGGCGCTTCTATTAGGGCGCGGCTTGGCGCTTCGCAACTAGGAGCGCGATCCGGCCGGCCTCGCCGGATCTGTTTTCCCACGCAAAGGGCTGGCGGGCAAACCCAAGATTGCTTTAATTCCCAGGATGGAACAAATGCCAAAGCAAGCTCGACGCGGGACTGATAAAAAGCCCGAAATCGTTACACGACGGGATGCCGTTCCGCGCGCCGGATTTGGCGGCCTAAAGATGTTGAGGAGGCGGATTGATCGAGCTTTTGCGCACCAACGACCTTGTGCTGATTTCGCGGGTTGAAGCAATTCTCGCGGAAATCGGCCTCGCCGTTTTCGTCGCCGACCGGCATATGAGCGCGCTCGAAGGATCTTTGTCCTTTTTGCCGCGTCGGGTGCTTGTCGCGGCCGATGCCGTGGCGCGCGCGCGGAGGGCATTGGCGGAGGCAGGGCTCGGCGCGGAATTGCGCGATGGCTGAAGCAGTTGGCGATCGCCCGCCCCCGGTCGTCTCCGCTGCCTTTCTCGGCGGCCGGCTCTGCCTTCGTCAGCCGGCCGAAGGCCACCGTTGCGGCACCGACGCCGTGCTTCTCGCGGCGGCGGCTCCGGCCGATTTTTCCGGCCTTGCCATCGACGTTGGCGCCGGCGTTGGCGCCGCCGGTTTGGCGCTGGCGGTGGCGCGGCCCGGCGCGCGCATAGCCCTATTGGAGAATGACTCCTTCATCGCTGGATTGGCCCGCGCGAATCTTCTACAAAATAAGCTCGCGGGCCGAGGCCATGTCGTTGAAGCCGATCTTTTGTCGAAGGCGAGCAGGCGCGGCGCGGGCTTGCGCGATGAAAGCGCCGGTCTCGTCATTACCAATCCGCCTTTTCTCGACCCTAGCCGGGCGCGGCTTTCGCCGGATCCTCGAAAGCGGCGCGCGTATGCCATGCCCGCCGAGGGCGCGCTTGCCGCCTGGATCGTGGCGTCGCTGGCGTTGATTGCGCCCGGCGGATTATTTATCTTGATCCATCGTCCGGATGCCTTGCCTCTTATCCTGCAAACCCTGGCGGGGCGCGCCGGCGGTATCTCGGTACTGCCGGTTTATCCGCGGCGCGAGAGCAAGGCAAGGCGCATTCTCGTGCGCGGAAAAAAAGGCAGCCGCGCGCCGCTCGCGGTCGCGCCGCCGCTCGTACTTCACGATGGAGAGGGTTTCACCGAAGCCGCCGATGCCATCCATAGAGGCGTGGCAATGATCGAATGGTGAAGCGTTTGGAAGGTGTCTCCTTGGAATTGGAGACACCTACCTTCTTCGACTATGTGGCACGCTCTTACTTTTGTTCGTACTCTTCTTTTTTTGGGTAAGTTGGGTGGTGATAGGGGGGCTTGTAGACAGGCTTGCAGCGACAGCAGCGATGCTTATAGCCGGAGTGATAGGCTTTTTCCGGCAGCGCTTCGGCGGTCAGAGGGATTTGAGTCATCTGCACGGATGGAACAGCCCCCGCCACGCCGGCTAAAGGCGCCGCTTGGGTCAAGCTCGCGAAACCAAGGGACGCGGCCAGAATCGTGCCCATCGCCAATCCGGATGTTGTCGGTAAACGCATTTTTTTTTCTCCCTGCTAAGAGCCGCGAGAACCGAGGCTTCACAAACCATTTTTTCCTTCGTCCTTGCGGCATTACCGCTGGTCACAAAACGTGATGTAAATTCGCTATCTATTTACAACAGTTCCGCAACCAGCTTGCCGAACATGCTCTTCCTCGGCGTCCCGGTCAAGCCATCTTTTTAATGCTAAGGCTATATCAGCATTGGAATTATTGATCGAAAAGCCGCCCACCCGCGGCGGCGTTTCGATCGCGGTATTTCTTGAGATTACTTCTTCGCCCTGGCTGATTATCAATAATATGGATGCCAGTAATGGTGCCTGTAATAGCGGCGGTAATACGGATGCCAGTAATGGCGCCTGTAATAGTGGCGGTAATACGGATGCCAGTAATGGCGACGGTGCCAATAGTGGCGACGGTGCCAATAATACCTTCGATAATAATAGGTCTTTTCGGCGGAGGCTTTGGGGGCTGGTGTCGCCAGGGTCCGCACAGTTGGCGCCCCGGTAAGCAGACCCGCCGCCGGTGCCGCGTTCCCGGCACTGGCGAAGATACCGCCATAGGCGGTCAAGGCCGCAACGGCCGCTATTCTCAAAAGCTTCATTTTTCCCTCCTTCGGGTCGATGATCGTTCAATCGGTAAAATCGGCACCCGCCGCGCGTCCTCCCTTGGCCGCAAATTATGACGATGACGTTTTCAAAAACCTCGCGCGGGTTAGCCTTGACAATATAGGCGACGCCGAGCCATTGCCCAGACCTATGGGTGGAAATATCGCGCACGATATTATACGGCTTGGCCATCCGCCGTTCCGCTTCGCCGCGTTCGCTGTGCTTGTCGCGCAACTGCGCCAATGGAAAACTCCGCTCATGGAACAGGCCAGATCATGAAGAACGCATGCGCGGCAGAGGAAAACGTTTCCGGTTCGCCCGGCCAGGCGCGCTCCTTCCAGGACCTCATTTTAACCCTTCAAAAATTCTGGGCCGGGCATGGCTGCGTCATCCTTCAGCCCTATGACCTCGAAATGGGCGCCGGCACGTTCCATCCGGCCACGGCGCTGCGCGCGCTCGGCCCGCGCCCGTGGAAGGCCGCTTATGTACAGCCCTCGCGCCGCCCCAAGGATGGGCGTTACGGCGAAAATCCGAACAGGTTGCAGCATTTCTATCAGTTCCAGGTGATCTTGAAACCTTCGCCGCAAGATCTCCAGGCGCTTTATGTGGCCTCGCTCGAAGCGATTGGCGTCGATGTGCATCGCCACGATATTCGCTTCGTCGAGGACGATTGGGAAAGCCCGACGCTTGGCGCCTGGGGGCTCGGCTGGGAATGCTGGTGCGATGGCATGGAGGTCTCGCAGTTCACCTATTTTCAGCAGGTCGCGGGAATTGAGTGCGCGCCGGTGTCGGGCGAACTGACCTACGGGCTGGAGCGCCTCGCGATGTATGTGCAAGGCGTC
>DATBYR010000125.1:0-7946 GCA_036513565.1 Methylocella sp.
CCCATGCCGCAAAGTCCGTCAGCGCGGCGCCAAACCGGCGATTTTCGAGCGCAGCGGCCCAAGTCGCCTCTCCCCGTCTTGCAGCACGCTTCAATCCCTCGTACCGCCTCAAATGGCGCCCCCGCGCCCAGGTCTCGTTTCACGTGAAACATTTTGGTACGATCCAAACCCCCGGGAATCGGCCACGGCTTGTGGGTTTGCGCGGATAGGCAAGTGCATCGAGCCCACGCTTTTGCTAGGCTGCGGTCATGCTCAAACGCACTGCTTCCACAACCGCGCCGCCCGCCGAGCCTTTCCCGGCAGAAAGCGGCAACCATATCCTCCCCGACGGCGGCGCCGAGCCAAAATTTTCGCCGATGCTGGCGCAATACAGCGCGATCAAGGCACAAAATCCTGGTTCTCTCCTGTTCTACAGGATGGGCGATTTCTACGAATTGTTTTTCGAGGACGCGGCAATCGCCGCCCGCGCGCTCGGTATCGTTCTGACCAAGCGCGGCAAGCACGAGGGGCGCGATATTCCCATGTGCGGCGTGCCGGTCGAGCGCGCCGAGGATTATCTGAACCGGCTGATCGGCCAGGGCCATCGCGTCGCCGTCTGCGAACAGGTCGAGGACCCGGCCGAGGCCCGAAAGCGTGGCGCTAAATCCGTGGTCCGGCGCGAGGTGGTGCGTCTGGTGACGCCGGGCACGATTACCGAAGAGCTTCTGCTTGACCCCGTCCGCGCCAACAGCTTGCTCGCCATCGCGCGGGGGAGCGTGCCGGACTTAGCCTTTGGGCTCGCGAGCGTCGATATCTCGACCGGCGCGTTCATCGTCGCCGAGGCCTCCGAGGCGGCTCTCGAAGCCGAGATTTCGCGCCTCGACCCGGCCGAAATCGTCGCTCTCGAAGCACTTTGCGCGCTTCCTTTCCTTGCGAGGCTCGCGCGCGAGACGAGGCTGCCGGTGACCCCGCTTGGCTGCGAAGCGGGAGCGGGGTCAAGTGCCGAGCGCCGCATCAAGGACTATTTCGGGCTCGCAACGCTGGACGGATTGGGCACACTTTCGAGCGCCGAGATCGCCGCCGCCGCCACCGCGATTTTCTACATCGAGCGCACCCAATTCTCGGCACGCCCGGCGTTGAGCCCGCCAACGCGGGTCGCGCCCGGCGCGCGGATGGAAATCGACGCCGCGACGAGAGCCAATCTCGAACTCGCGCGCACCTTGGCCGGCACGCGGGATGGGTCCTTGCTGGCAACCATCGACAAAACTGTCACGGCGCCGGGCAGCCGCTTGCTCGCCGAACGCCTGGCGGCGCCTTTGACCGATCCCAAGGAAATCGAATGCCGCCTAGATGCGGTCGCGTTTTTTGTCGATGAACCCGGCTTGCGCAAGGAAGTGCGGGCCAGCCTGAAAGCCGCCCCCGACATGACCCGCGCGTTATCGCGCCTGGCGCTTAATCGCGGCGGTCCGCGCGATCTCGCGGCGCTGCGCGTGGGGATCGAAGCCGCCAATGCCGTCGTGCGCTTGCTGGACAAAACCGGCCGCCTTCCGCAAGAGCTCGGCCAGGCGAGCGAGGCCGCCGGCGAGGTGGACCCAGCCCTCGCGGCGCGCTTGAGCGACGCGCTTGCCGAAACGCTACCGCTCAACAGGCGCGAGGGCGGCTTTGTGCGCGCGGGCCACGACCCGGCCCTCGACGAGCTTCGCGCGCTGCGCGACGAAAGCCGGAGTGTGATCGCCGCGCTCCAGGCGCGTTATGCTGATTTGGCGGGAACAAAGCAGTTAAAGCTCAAGCACAATCATTTTCTTGGGTATTTCATCGAGGTCCCGCAAGCGCAAGGCGAAATTCTGTTGCGGCCGCCGCATGATGCGATGTTCGTGCACCGCCAGACCATGGCGGGCGCGATGCGCTTTTCGACCAAGGAACTCGCCGAAGTGGAGGTCAAGATTGCGTCCGCCGCCGAGGAGGCGCTCGCCCGCGAACGGACAATTTTCGAGACCCTGGCCGCGCTTGTCCTCGGCGAACAGACGGCGCTCAAGCGGCTCGCTGCCACGATAGCGGCAATCGATGTCGCCGCGGCTCTCGCCGAATTGGCGGAAGCCTCGGATTGGACAAGGCCCGAGGTCGACGCCTCGCTTGCCTTCGAGATCGAAGGCGGGCGGCATCCCGTCGTCGAGGCGGCGCTGCGCTTGCAAGGTCAAGCCTTTGCCGGGAACGGCTGCAAGATTTCGGGCTCCCCCGGCAAAGGCGGGCGGATCGCGGTCGTGACCGGGCCGAACATGGCCGGCAAATCGACCTATTTGCGTCAGAACGCATTGATCGCCGTCCTTGCCCAGATGGGCTCCTTCGTCCCCGCGAAGCGCGCCCGTATCGGCGTCATCGACAAGCTTTATTCGCGGGTCGGCGCGGCCGACGATCTCGCGCGCGGCCGTTCGACCTTCATGGTCGAAATGATCGAGACCGCCGCGATCCTCAACCAGGCCGGCGAACGCTCGCTCGTAATCCTCGACGAAATCGGCCGGGGCACCGCCACTTTCGACGGTCTTTCCATCGCCTGGGCGGTGATCGAGCATCTGCACGAGAAAAATCGCGCGCGGGCATTGTTCGCCACCCATTTTCATGAATTGACGCGGCTTGCGGAAAAACTCGACCGGCTCGTCAATTTGGCCGTGCGAGTGACCGACTGGAATGGCGAAGTGGTTTTCCTGCATGAGATCGTGCCTGGAGCCGCCGACCGTTCCTACGGAATCCAAGTCGCGAAGCTCGCGGGCCTCCCCGCCCCGGCCGTTTCCCGCGCGCGCGCGCTGCTGGCCGAATTCGAGGCCGCCGAGCGGCTTTCAAATGCGGACCGGCAGGCAGCCGATCTTCCCTTGTTCACGGCGGCGAGCCCGCCGCCCGCGCCGCAACGCGACGTTCTCGGGCCAGCCCTCGACGCCATCGACCCGGACGAACTCTCCCCGCGCGCCGCGCATGAGGCGCTCTACCGGCTCAAGCAGCTTCGCGCCAAGGAGCGGTAGCGCAAAACCCTGGCGTGGTGTGCCCGCGCCAGGGTTTCAGCTTGCTCGACCGGCGAGCTAGGGTTGGTTGATGGCGCTGAAGAAATTCCTGCCTATCGCCGTTTGCCAGGTGCCATCGTTACGGGCAAACATCCCGGCGAACCACATCACTGCGGGGGAGCCGGTGCTTGCGGCCGCGTTTAAGCCGCTCGGCGCGACGGCGGTATAGTCGCCCCACCGGCCCTGGCCGTAAGAAGCCGCTCCCGTGACTGCCGTGATGCCGCCGTCGGGTTCCGTGCCGACGCTCTGCGCCGCACGCCGTGACGAATAAGCAAGCGAGGCGAACGTAGTTGAGCTGGAGAAGTTCCACACACAGGTGACATTGCCCTCCAGGTCCGGCTGTTGCGTGGCGTAATATGCGTCGAAGGCGCCGCCATGGACGAACTCGTTGAGGATCCTCGCCCCGGCGATCTGGCCGTCGTTGGCTCCGCCAGCGATCACGAACGGCTGAACCTGGTACAGGATTGCCGCGAAATTCGAGCCGTTGGCGGCGTTGATCGACGCATAGATCGATCCCGCGTTATACATCGCCATACCGGAGATGCGGGTGTCCCCGGTGTCGATCGAGTTGGGGGAGCCCGGCTGGCTGGCCTTGGGCGGCGTCGAGTAATTGTTGGCCGTGGCGACAACCGTCTGGGTCAGCGTCGGGCTGCTGAGCGGGCTGTGAATCGCCCACACGATCAGACCATTTTTAGGGTCGCTGAAGCCGCCGTTCTTGGCGGTGATCAGGTATTCGGATCTCGGGGCATCCCCCGGGCTGAAGACATTGGCCGGCTGCGTGCTATCGGTCAGAACTCCGCCGAGATTGAGATTGGAGAAGACGGGAAAACCAGCAATACTCTGGCACGCGTACATCTGTGCCTTGGGAAGGACCAGTATTTCCTCCCACTTGTAGGTTGTTGGAGTAGTAAAGACGTTCGACGCCAGGTAGATCGCCTGACGGTCCTGTCCCAGCCGCGGAAAATCCGGCAACGGGAAAAAGCCGCCGCTGGGGGCGACGGATTGCACCCCGAGGTTGTAAAGGCAATAGCTGCCGGCGGGGTTGTCGGCCGTGCTGACGGCGACCCAATAGGAGCTAGCCGTGGCTTGGCTCCCATCAAACTGGATGAACACCACGATATAGCGATGGTTGATCCAGTCGTAGAGCGCGCGAGGGTCAGTGGTGGGCGTGCTCGCCGGAAGGCCTACGAACGAAGTAAGGCTCTTTGGATAGCCAGCTTGCAGGGTCCCGCTCTTGTCGAACACATTGAGGCAGACGTTGATCACCTGAAGGACGCCGACAACGGTGGCGCCCACCGCGATCGCCTGATCGGCTGGGGTGACGTTGCCGCAGCCGGCTTCACTTGTGCTGTTGAAAACTAAGGCGGCGCCCGGCGTCTTAAGGGATTGAGGCCTAGCCGGCGGCGGCGACATTACCTTCGGCTTGACGGGGCTCTGGGCGGCCCGAGCCTTTCTCAGTGCAAATGTGGCAGGGTCGTCGCGCTTGAGAGGAGCCAGGGGCTGCGGGTGCTGTTCGCCCCTGGTCATTTGCGGGATCGTGTCCAGTCGCCGCACGAATGGCGCGGCGGCCGTTCCGGTGTCTTGCTGGGAGCTTGCCTGCGGCGTGGCTGTCTGTGCCTGCGCCGTGGCGGGCAGCAGCATGAACCCAACCGCGGCAACAACACTTGATAACATTGTTCCAGCTAGACGGCTGCGGCTGCATTCAAATCGGTTCCATTTAGCTGTCATTTTCAACATGCCTCCTTGCCCTCCTTGCCCAAATTACGGCAATTCTGCTCAGATTCAAAGCTGAAGCTTCATTATAATCATAAACCGGCAAACATCAACGACCAAGTTTTCCCAAGACATGGCAAAAGCCGATGCCACCTACGCCTGCGGTGCTACAGCCCCTCGAAAAGCACGCCCGCGAGCAATGCCGCATAAGCCGCCGCCATCACCCAGAAACGATGCGCGCCGATATAATGCCCCACGAACGGAACATGGCTGTAGAGGGTCGCCATGGCGGCAATGGCCAGGATGAGCGACACAAAAAGGATGGGCGCGCCCGGCGGGGTCAATCTGAAGCGCATGGCAAGGTCCTAATCGGGTCAAGCTGAAGCGCTTACCAAGCCGTACCCGGCGCGGCGAAAATTTGACCGTGGATTTTTTCGCCGCCTTGCCCAAAAACCGGGGCCGCGCCTGGACAAAGCGCGACCCCTTACTTTTAGGCCCCCCCGAGGACCAAAGGGGAGAGTATGCAACAACTCTGTCAAGTCAGCCGCGAATGTCCAGTAACGTTTCCGCGATTTGAGGGCTGCCCGGCTTGGCCGCCGAAGACCGCCAGGTGGCAACCGGTGGAGCGAGCTGCGTCAACATTCCCAGCGCAATGGCGGCCAGCGCAAGCACGAGAACGAGCACGATCGAAACCTGAAATTGCCGCCGGGCGCCGCGCGCGTCAATAGGCGCGGACGAAACCGGCATCGGACTTGTGGTCGAAGTTATCCGCGATCGACATACCGCAAACTCCCATTCGGCGGCAAAGCCCGGACGCTTAGAAATTGGTTGGATTTCGTTTCACGCGGCCAAGCGGTGTTGCCATTGCCGCCAAAGCCTATTTGAACGCGACAACGCAAATAGCCCGGGCAACGTTCCCGTCTGATAATTTCTTTCCGCGCGCGCTGCACCGCTAAAGTAATTTCAATATTAACGCCCGGTAAATCCACATCCGCCGCGCCTGCAGTCCGAACGTGAATCTCTATGTTTCTTCAGCGGTCTTTCCGGTTGCCTTCCGGCAACTTCAAACCTAAGGTCCGCGCCCAATCGGGGGCATTGCCTTCGCCCTTGCGCCCGTGTCTCCCGCACCGGAGCTTTGCCAGATGTCTTTCCTCGCCGATGCCCTTTTGCGCATAAAACCCTCCGCGACGATCGCGGTCACGCAGAAGGCGCGCGATCTTAAGAACGCGGGGCGGGATATCGTTTCGCTGTCGACCGGCGAACCCGATTTCGATACGCCGGACAACATCAAGAAAGCCGCGATCAAAGCGATCGAACGCGGCGAGACCAAATACACACAAGTGTCCGGCATCCCGCTCTTGCGCGAAGCAATCGCCCAAAAATTCAAGCGCGAGAACGGGCTCGACTACAAACCGTCGCAGACGATTGTCGGCACCGGCGGAAAGCACATTTTGTTCAATGCCTTTCTCGCCACTCTCAATCGCGGCGACGAGGTGATCATTCCCGCGCCCTATTGGGTGAGTTATCCCGATATGGTTCTGATCGCGGGCGGAACGCCTATCGCGGTCGAGACCAAGATGGAACATGGTTTTAAGCTGCAAGCGGAGGCGCTCGATGCGGCCATCACGCCGAAAACCAAATGGCTGATTTTGAATTCGCCGTCGAACCCGTCGGGCGCCGCCTACACAAGGACGGAATTGAAGGCGCTCACCGATGTCCTGCTGCGCCATCCCCACGTGTGGATCTTGACCGACGACATCTATGAGCATCTCACCTATGGCGATTTCACCTTCGTGACGCCGGCGCAAGTGGAGGCGGAGCTCGCCTCCCGCACGCTCACCATGAATGGCGTATCGAAAGCCTATGCGATGACCGGCTGGCGGATCGGCTATGCCGCCGGGCCGGAACATTTGATCAAGGCTATGGACACGCTTCAGGGTCAGCAGACCTCGGGCGCCTGTTCAATCGCGCAATGGGCGTCCGTCGAGGCCCTGACCGGCCCGCAGGATTTTATTGCCGAGCGCAGCAAGATTTTCGAGGCGCGGCGCGACCTCGTCGTCGCCATGCTCAACCAGGCCAAATATCTGAACTGTCCTTCGCCGGAAGGCGCGTTCTACGTCTATCCATCCTGCGCCGCTGCCATCGGCAAGAAAACGCCGGATGGCAAAGCGATTGGCAATGACGAGGATTTCGTCGCGGCGCTGCTCGAAGCGGAAGGCGTGGCCCTGGTACAGGGCGCGGCCTTCGGGCTTGGCCCGAATTTTAGGATTTCCTATGCGGCGGCGACTGCGGTGCTCGAAGACGCCTGCGCGAAAATCCAGCGTTTTTGCGCGAGCCTAGCCTGAACGCGTTTTGCGTCAATCGTACCAAATTGTTTCACGTGTGTCCGCCCCTGGGCGTGACGCTCCTCTCTTTCCGGTTCTGGGTTAGGGCTGGGGAGCATCATACCGGCTTGACTTGGCGATTGTCCGGCGCGCTACACAAGACCTAGCGCACCGGAATTTGGCGGCGGGTAGTCTTAGTCTTCGTCGTCACGCTCGATCACGACGGGTGCGCGGTGATTGTAGGTGTTATGTTCGATCACCGAACGGTGTTCGTGCTCCCGTTCGATAACCACGGGGCGGCGCTCGTGATTTGAGGGCGTTGGGATGCCGATGCAGCCGTCACCAATGCCCGCTCCAACGCAACCGGCGGAAGCGGGAAGAGGGGCGAGGGCAGCGGCAACAATCGGAAGGGCGATAAAAAAAATCCTATGCATAGCTAGTTCCTTTTGACGTTGGTTGTGTATGATTCTCAACTCCATGCAAGGGGCAAGGTTCCATATCGGCCTACCAATACTTTGACATATCTAGAAACCCAGAATTGTTCCTAGTTATTTTCCCAACCCCAACATCCTACCAAACCCTCCCAATGTTCCTATTCCTTAACCCTTAACCCAGAATCGGAAAGAGAGGAGCGTCACGCCCAGGGGCGGACACACCCAAAATGTTTCGAGACCTGTGCGCAAGTCCTTGCCGGTGCTTGCAATGGCTTTTTGTCCATGATTCCGTTTCGCCCATGCTCGACGCGCTTGCCGCTTTGATCGATTGGACGCAAGCGGATCGTCTTTTGGCAGGGCTCTATCCAGCGCCCAAAGGCGAGAAGGCCTGGCCGCCTCTTTCGATGTTCAAGGCGCTGTTGCTTGCGACCTGGTATGATCTC
>DATBYR010000126.1:0-11000 GCA_036513565.1 Methylocella sp.
AGCTGGGTCATGATGACCTCCGCCGCCGAGACACCCTCCTCACTATGAATATCCGTCGGTATCCCGCGCCCGTCGTCGGTGACAGTGACCGAACCGTCGGCATTGAGCGTTACCGTGACGCGCGTAGCGTAGCCGGCCAGCGCCTCGTCGATGGCGTTATCAACGACTTCATAGACCATGTGATGGAGGCCGGAGCCATCGTCGGTATCGCCGATATACATGCCCGGACGTTTGCGCACGGCATCGAGGCCGCGCAGCACCTTGATCGAATCGGCGCCGTAATAGGCTTCTGTTTCGGGGGCAAAAGGGACCGGCGGCCTGGCGGCGGGTTCGGCCATGGGGAGTGCGGACTTTCTGCTCGTGGCAAAGGCGAAATCGTCGGGTTTTCGATTATAACCTGAACGGACCTGAAGATCATATTTTTTAATCGATTTTCGACCATCTCCGGGGGGTTAGCAGCGCTATCCCCAGTGCTTTTTGCGCGCTGCCCGGCGGGCCCGCAAACGCCACCGGCGGCTTGATTTTCCGCCCCGCGATCTTCATCGACGCGGCGGCTTTTTGGACAGCAGCCGCAACGCCTCGCGCGCGGACCGTAGCGTCCAAGCCGTAAACCGTGGCGCCCTTTGCCGCTTTCGGCGTCCGTCTTTGCCCTGCCGCCTTCAACGCCTCGGCCCAACCACACCAGGTGGTCGAACATAACCTCCCGGCTTAGCACCAGATACCTATTTCAAATGCAATCAAGCTGTCTGGACTGGGAAATTCACTCGAGCCCACGTCGCGAACTTGCTCGCTTGCCTGCCCGCTATTTTGTTTGCGAGCGCAATTTCGTTGTACGAATCCGAACCCAAGTAGGTATGAGCTTGGAAGTAGCTAAACATCTCTGCCAACTCGGCGGCCCCAGGGAAGAGCTTAGCGAAAACTTCCTTCGGGACTTGTTTGAATGAAAATTTATGTCCCTGTCGATTTAGCGTGTCGATGATTTCGTTGAAGCTCATAAAATCACCGACGAGGGGGAGATGCTCACCATTGCCTGCCTGATCCGGGAGTGCGAATGCGCCGGCCACGATGTTGCCAAGTTCGGGATGTCGCCCATGTGAATGCAACGCACATCTGGATCAAGCGGAAGAGCCCAGCCCACGGATCCGCCTTCCTGCTTTTGCGGAGCAGTAGAGCCCACAAGGTTCTGGTAGAAGAAAGGCGCGATGACGAACGTATGATGCGCGAACCCCGCTTCCTTCACTATCCGATTGATCTTGGCCTTGCCGGTAAAGTGGGGAACGTGGAACTTGCCGCCGCTGATCGCTTCTACATCAGGCAGCGTTGACCAGATAAAGTGTTTGACACCGGCATCCTTGGCAGCGCGTACCGCCGCTGTTGCCTGCATAAGTTCGTCGGTACCTTCTTCCCAGAAATTGGTGACTAAAGACGCCGTGTGCCCCTTCAAACGCAGCTTTAAGGGTTTCCGGGCGGTCTAAATCTGCTTCGACAACTTCGTCGGCGAGTTCGCGATGCTTGCCTGGATTGCGAGTCAGAGCGCGTACCTTAAATTGGCCGTTGGCTTGCAGGGCACGTACCACTCCGCCTCCCTGCCGCCCCGTTGCACCGATCACAGCGATCACTTTTCTGTCGTTGGATAACATAGTTCAGTTCCTTCTATAGGCTCTCAGGCAGCTAACCCGGCCACGGCCCTGCCGGCAATCAGAAGGCCATTTTTGTCGGCGCCGACGACGACCTTCTCGCCGTCGTGAATCTCTCCGGCAAGGATCAATTCGGCCAAGGGATCCTGCACGTTCTTCTGGATGACCCGCTTCAAGGGCCGCGCGCCATAGGCTGGATCATAGCCCTTGTTGGCAAGCCAGGCGCGGGCCTCGGGCCGAAGGTCGAGCGTGATCTTGCGATCCTCCAGGAGTTTCGCAAGCCGTTCAAACTGGATATCGACAATCGCACCCATATCCTCGCGGCGGAGCCGGTGGAACAGGATGATTTCGTCGACGCGGTTCAAAAACTCCGGCCGGAAATGCGCCCGCACCATTTGCATCACTTCCGAATGGACGGCGGAGGAATCCTCGCCCTCCTTTTGCAGCACGAGCAAATCGGCGCCGAGATTGGATGTCATGACGATCAAAACGTTGCGGAAATCGACCGTGCGCCCCTGTCCGTCCGTCAGGCGGCCGTCGTCGAGCACTTGCAGCAAGACGTTGAAGACGTCCGGATGGGCCTTCTCGATTTCGTCGAAGAGGACGACCTGATACGGCCTGCGGCGCACCGCCTCGGTCAAGGCGCCCCCTTCCTCGTAGCCGACATAGCCGGGCGGGGCGCCAATCAGGCGGGCGACCGAATGTTTCTCCATATATTCCGACATGTCGATCCGTACGAGCGCGGCTTCGTCGTCGAAAAGGAAGGCGGCGAGCGCCTTGGTGAGCTCGGTCTTGCCGACCCCCGTCGGTCCCAGGAACATGAAGGAGCCGATCGGGCGATTGGGGTCCTGCAGG
Organism: Methylocella sp.; assembly: GCA_036513565.1. GTDB lineage: Bacteria > Pseudomonadota > Alphaproteobacteria > Rhizobiales > Beijerinckiaceae > Methylocapsa. The sequence continues at coordinate 2,493 of DATBYR010000126.1, forward strand.
CCCGCCCGCGCCCGCCGCACCGCGGTCGAGACCGCCTTCACCGCTTCCGCCTGGCCGACGACGCGGCGGCTAAGCGCTTTCTCCATCTTCAAGAGCTTGTCGCGCTCGCCCTCCAGCATCTTATCGACCGGAATGCCGGTCCAGCGCGAGACAACCTGCGCGACGTGATCGGCGGTTACCGCTTCGTCCACGAGAACGCCGCCACGTTTCGCCTCGGTCTCGGCGAGCCTTCTTTCGAGGCCGGGAATGACGCCGTAAGCGAGTTCGCCGGCGCGCTGATATTCGCCGCGCCGTTGAACCTGAGTAAGTTCGTTGCGGGCAGCCTCGAGCTGCTCCTTGAGTTTCTGTTCCGCGCCGAGTTTGTCCTTCTCTGCGTGCCAGCGCGCGGTCAACGAGGCGGATTTCTCCTCAAGCCCGGCAAGTTCACCACTAAGCTTTTCCAGGCGCTCCTTCGAGGCGGAATCGGTCTCTTTTTTCAAGGCCTCCTGCTCGATCTTGAGCTGAATGACCCGGCGGTCGAGTTCATCGAGCTCTTCCGGCTTCGAGTCGACCTGCATGCGCAGACGCGAGGCCGCTTCGTCGACGAGGTCGATTGCCTTGTCGGGAAGAAACCTGTCGGCGATATAGCGATGCGACAGCGTCGCGGCGGCGACTATCGCGGCATCGGTGATGCGCACGCCATGGTGCAATTCGTATTTTTCCTTGAGACCGCGCAGAATCGAGATGGTGTCGGCGACGGTTGGCTCGGAGACGAACACCGGCTGGAAGCGGCGCGCCAGCGCGGCATCCTTTTCGACATGCTTGCGATATTCGTCGAGCGTGGTCGCACCGATGCAATGGAGCTCGCCCCGCGCGAGAGCCGGTTTCAAAAGGTTCGATGCGTCCATCGCGCCATCCGCCTTGCCGGCGCCAACGAGCGTGTGCATTTCGTCGATGAACAGGACAATGCCGCCAGCGGCGGCGATGACTTCGTTCAATACAGCTTTCAGCCGCTCCTCGAATTCGCCACGATATTTCGCTCCAGCGATCAGCGCGCCCATGTCGAGCGCGAGAAGTTTTTTGTCGCGAAGGCTTTCCGGCACATCGCCATTGACGATGCGCAACGCAAGTCCCTCGACGATCGCGGTCTTGCCGACACCTGGCTCGCCAATCAGAACCGGATTGTTCTTCGTGCGCCGCGACAAAACCTGAATGGTTCGCCGGATTTCTTCGTCGCGGCCGATCACCGGATCGAGTTTGCCCGCGCGCGCCGCCTCGGTTAGATCCCGCGCGTATTTCTTCAAGGCATCGTAGGCGTTTTCAGCAGTCGGATTGTCGGCGGTGCGGCCCTTGCGGAGATCCTCGATCGCCGCGTTGAGGGTTTGCGGCGTGACGCCCGCTCGATCGAGAATCTTGCCGGCGTCCGCGCTTTTCTCCATGGCAAGCGCTAGCAACAGCCGCTCGACCGTGACATACGAGTCGCCCGCCTTTTGCGCGATTTTTTCGGCATTGTCGAAAACGCGCGCCGTCGCGGGGGCGAGATACAATTGTCCCGCGGCAGAACCTTGCACCGTTGGCAATTTGGCAAGCGCGAGTTCCGTGTCACGAAGCGCGTCGCGCGAGCGCCCCCCCGTCCTGTCGATGAGTCCCGCGGCGAGTCCCTCCTCGTCGTCGAGAAGAACCTTCAAAACATGTTCGGGCGTGAACTGCTGGTGACCCTCGCGGATGGCGAGAGACTGGGCGCTTTGCACGAAGCCGCGTGTCCTCTCGGTATATTTTTCCATATTCATGACGGATATCTCCCGTTCGCAAAGCTACTGCTTAGCGGCCGCCATCCGCGAGCGGACGTAGCCAGGGCTGGCAACACGGCGGCTCCCCGCGACTCACGGTTTTGGCGTTACACTCCGCGGTGCTAGAAATGTAGGAGAGAAATGCGTGCGTGGTAGGGTCTTGTGCCCGCGAAAAGATTCGCGGGTCTTGAGCGCGGACGCACGATGGACAGAGACCGATGCCGCGCAAGGACAACCTTACGACCTTACGACGCGGGTTTCCAGCTTTATCCGCCTTTACCAGCGGCCGCCGCGGCGCGGACCGTAGGGTGTATTGAACGGAACCAGCAGCGACGGCCGACAGGTCCCCCGTTCCGCCGGGAGCGGCCACAAAGACCGCCGCCCCGGCGTCGAAGGAAAGCAGGTGAACGGACAACCCGCCGCTACGGCAAATAATTTCGCGAGTATGGAAAAAACACCCTCGATTTGACCGCCTCCGGCACAACCGTCTCCCCCACCCGGCAAATCAAGGCAAACGACCGAACTAACTACGGGGCCGAGGCTCAATCCTGGACCGGATCTTCGGCGTTCGCCTCTTCGCCGCCGTGTAGCCCGGCTACCGCCGTTTCCGCTTTGCCGCCGCGTCTGCGGCGGGGACGCGGATGAAACCCGTCGGCCGCATCGTCCGCCTCGGGCTGACTGGCGAGCAATGGGGAAAGTGTCTCAACGGGCGGCGCGGCGTCATGGGCTTCGGCTGGGACGCGAACCGGGGCAGTGATGAACGCCGGAAGGCCGTTGCCTTCGATGTCGGCCTCGGCCATTTGGGGTTCGGCGCGCGGATCGACCACGATCGAGCCTTCATTGCGATAATCGCGCGGACCCCGTCCACGGTTGCCGCGATTCTCCTGATCGCGGCCGCGGCCGTTGCGTTCTTGATAAGGCCGCTGCTCTTGATAAGGTTTGGCCGGGGAGGCTTGATATTCCCTGTCCCGGTAATTCCTGTCTTGAAAGGAGCGCTCCGGACGCGGCGCACGCTCCGGCCGGGTAAAACCCTGTCTGTCCTCATTGTGATGGAAAGACCGCGCCGGACCAGGTTGCGCGGGGCTTGGCTGAGGCTGCGGCATGTGGCTTGGCTGCGGCGGCGCGAAGCGCTCGGCGGGGGAAGCGAATCTGTCAGGCATGCCGCCGAAATCGCTGTCGTCCTCGGCTTCTTCCATATTGGCTTCGCCCTGTTGACCCTGAAAGGCGCCGGGGCCTTGTTGCTGGTTCTGCTGCGCCGCCGCGATCAGCCGGAAATAATGTTCGGCATGCTGGAGATAACTTTCCGCCATGACTGGATCGCCAGAGGTTTGCGCGTCGCGCGCCAGCTGGAGATATTTTTCGCCGATGTGATGGGCTGTTCCACGAATTTTCACATCGGGGCCGCTCGATTCGTAGGATCTCGTCAGAGGATTCGGCCCCTTGCGATTGTTGTTGGGGCGGCCGCGCATACGTTTGTTATTCTGTCCTGATCTCATCGATGATCCTTGCATGGCATCCGTATTCGCGATTCGCGCATCGCCTGACAGGCATGCGTTCAAGGTCTTTATCGAACCCCTTAGTGTCAAAAGACGAAGGCGCGAGCGGATACAAGGCTCTCCAGCCGGTGACGACTGTGCTCACGGAACCGCCGTGGCACCGGTCTTCGACCCTTGACGATAGAGTCTCGGGGTCCGGGGGCATTGATCCCGGTTGCGCCGGGCATCGCGGCATAGCTCGAAGCGGAGATCGTCTTGCTGTCAGCACGCCCGGGCGTTTCGTTGAACGTTCGCGCGGACCGAGGACCTCAACGCCAATCGCAACCATGCAACATGAGCGAAAACCAATCCTTGGAAAGGGAACCTAGTCGCTTTCGCGGCAAACGCCAAGAGCTTTTGCGAAAATATATCTCTTGCGATGTTTAGCGTGACCAATTTGTCACGCCAGGGCTCGCTGGTCGGGACACGCCAAAACCACCCGCCGGCATCCGGCGAGGTCGAGTCTAACCTTGACCGGCGCGCCGAACGCGAGAATCAAGAGCGATTCGACGGCCGGTTGATGGGCTGCCCCCACTTCCAGCGCGATCAAACCGCCTGGCGCGAGCAAATCCCGCGAAGCCGGGATGATTTCGCGATAGGCAGCCAAACCGTCCTCGCCGCCATCCAGAGCCAAACGCGGATCGTGATCGCGAACCTCCGGTGCCAGGCGAGCGATTTCGCCGCGCACGACATAGGGCGGATTGGAAACGATCACATCGAATGGACCACGCAAGGCACGGGTCCAATCGCCGCAAACGATCAGCCCGCGTCGCGCGAGCCCCAAGGCGGCGAGATTGTCGCGCGCGATCACGCAGGCGCCCTGCGAAATATCGACGCCGGCGCCGAAAGAGCCTGGCAGGCTCTGCAGCAGTGAGCAAAGGATTGCCCCAGACCCCGTCCCCAGGTCGAGAATCCGCCAGTTTTCGCGCGGCGACCGGGCCGCATGGTCGAGCACCGCCTCGATGAGCGTCTCGGTGGCGTGACGCGGATCGAGAACGGCAGGGCCGATCTTGAAACGCGCCCGCCAGAAGTCCCGATAGCCGATGATTCGCGACACCGGCTCGCGCTTCAATCGCCGCGACGCGAAAGATGCGACCGTCGCGCCGCTGGGACCAAGCGGACAATCGGGGTTGCGAACGAGATCCGCGTGATCGATACCGAGCGCCGCGCAGAGGAGCACGCGTGCATCGATTTGCGCCGACTCTATGCCGCCTTTCGCCAAGGCCCGCACGAGCGAGCGCCGCGCCGCGCCACGCGCCATCGCCGGTTCGAAATCGGGCTGACGGGTTATCGCAAACTCTTCCCTCACGGCGCGGGCTGGCCCGCGGCATCGAGCAGAATCCTGGTCAACCGCGCCGCGAAATGCGACGTGTCGGCCGGCTTTTCACCTTCCATCAGCCGCGCCTCGTCGAAAAGGAGCCAGACGATATCCTCGAATTTTCCCTTGTCCGGGGCACTAATTCGCGCCGCCAGGGCGCGAATTAGAGGGTGCGCGGGATTGATTTCGAGCACCGGCTTCGACACCTGGCCGAGGCGGCCACTTTCGGCGAGCATCCGTTCGAGACGGCGGTCCGGCCCCCGATCGGAGGCGACGAGACAAGCGGGGCTTGACGACAGCCTGTCGGAAGCACGGACATCCTCGACCGCCTCGCCCAAAACCTGTTTCATGAGCGCGTAAAGGGTCGCGAGACCGGCCGCCGGGGATTCGGCTCCGGCCGCTCCCGCCTCCGGTTTTTCCTTGAGCGGAATGGATTTTATGTCGGCCGCACCCTGGGTCACCGACTTGAACTGCTTGCCGTCGAAGCCAACCGCCGTCGCCACCCAAAAGGCATCGACCGGATCCGGCAACAGCAAAACTTCGATGCCTCTCGCCCGGAAACCTTCAAGCTGCGGACTGCCGGCGAGCCGGGCCAGATCCTCGCCGAGAAGATAATAGATCGCCGTCTGGTTCGTTTGCAGGCTTTCCACATAGTCCTTGAGGCCGCGGCCGCCTTTCGGATGGGTCGAGGTCGCAAAGCGCGCCAAACCGAACAAGGCGTCGCGTTTTTCAGGATCCTCGTAAAGGCCTTCCTTTAGGACACTTCCGAAGTGCTCCCAGATCTTCGCGAATTTTTCCTTGTCGCTTTCGGCAAGCTTGGTCAGTTCCTGAAGGATACGGTTCGTCACGGCTTTTTTGATGGCGGCGAAGGCCGGACTTTCCTGAATTGTTTCACGTGAAACATTCAGCGGTAGATCGGCCGAATCGATCACTAGACGCACAAAGCGCAGCCATCTCGGCACAACCTCGGCGTCTTCCTTGATCAGCACATGACGGACATAGAGCTTGGCCCGGCCCGCACGCGAGGGATCGAACAGATCGATCGGCCGCGATCCCGGCACAAACGCCAACACCGTGTAGTCGTGGCGCCCTTCCGCGTGCCAGTGCATCGTTAATGCAGGCTCGTCGAAAACACCGCCAAGGCTTTGATAAAACGTGACATAGTCTTTCTGCTCGATCGCCGCCTTCGGCTTTGTCCAAAGCGCCGCGCCGTCGGTTAAGCGGCGCGCGTCCGCGACCATTTCTTCGACAAGCTCGATCGGCACCGCGAGCGCGCTCGAATGTTCGCGCACGAGCCGCTCAATCCGGCCCGGCTCGAGGTAATTCTTGGATTCTTCGTTCAGATGGAGAACTACCCGCGTACCCTGGACCGGGGCCTCGCCTTGCGCCAGCGGCTGGATCGAAAACGCGCCTTTGCCGTCCGAGCTCCAGTGGTAGGCTTCCACCTGCCCCGCGCGGCGCGTAAAAACATCGACGCGGTCCGCGACCATGAAGGCCGAATAAAATCCGATCCCGAACTGGCCGATTAAATCAAGCTTCTCCCGCGCGTCCGAGCCTCCCGCCTCTTCGTCGCCGTTGCCGAACCGGTCCAGAAAGGCACGGGTTCCGGAGCGCGCGATGGTGCCAAGATGATCGGTGAGGTCTCGACGCGACATGCCGATCCCATTGTCGCCGATGGCGAGGGTTTGGGCGTCCTTGTCGATCGAAATCCGGATCGCGAACGGCGAAGATGCAAGCGCGGGATCGGCGAGCGCCTCGCAACGCAATTGCTCGCAGGCGTCGGCGGCGTTGGAAAGGAGTTCGCGCAGAAAGATGTCCCGGTCGGAATAGACCGAATGCACCATCAGGTGCAGCAATTTGGCGACATCCGCTTGAAAAGCTTGGCTTTGACCCGCTGCGTCCGGCATTGTCACCTGGCCTTCTTTTCGGTTGGTATTGAATTGCCCGTGTTTGGCGGCCCCTCGCGAATCGCGTCGAACTTCGCGCCGCCACACCTCTTGCAGCGCGGATATTGCGTTTGTGCCCGGCTGATGCAAGGCCTTCGCGCTACCCGTGTTCGCTCCCTGGTCCTTCGCGAGTGCAGAACGCCGCCGCGACCAGGTGTCGAGGCGCCATGCCGCAAATCCGTCAAAAGAACGCTTGCGGTCCCGGCATCTTCAAGCGACGATAAAGGTTGCGATAAAGCTTGGAGGCCAACAGTCATGGGCGACACGGAGCCGGCGGAAGATCATCGCGCGGCGAACCTCGCTTGGAAGCACAAGGAGGGCCTCGCCCCTCCAATCGCCGCGATAGCCGCGGCTCCGGCGGGCATGGCGGTTGTTTCGTTCGACCGGAACGAATTGCGCGAAATTTTCAATCTCTATGGACGCAAGGTCGCCGGCGGCGAATGGCGCGACTACGGGATCGATTTTACCCCCCAAAAAGCGGTTTTCTCGGTTTACCGGCGCGCGTGCGAATATGCGCTCTACCGGATCGAGAAGAATCCGAGGCTGGCGCGAAAGCAAGGCGTCTATTCGGTCGTCACGGCGACCGGCCTCGTTTTGAAACGCGGCCACGATCTTCGCCTGGTGATTGCCGCGCTGGACAGGCAGCTGAAGCTGGTTTCGGAGGGAACCGGCGGCGATGTCTCCTTTGCCTGAACCGCTCCAACTTCGCCGGTCTTCGACATCAAGGGCGGTGCGCACGGTTCAGGGAAAACCGGCCGAGATGTTTGGGCGCAGAGGGAGACGCCTGCCGCGGCGCAAACAAATCTCCATCGCCGTTAATTGCCGCCTCGCGCTGAGTTGATATCGCTTAAGCATGGCTGCTATCTTTGATTCAGCTGGGATGTTAGAGCACGCATTTGGACCAAGTTTTCCTGTGCGCCTCGATTGGTATGACTTTGATTGAGGCTTGCGAATTGGTACGAGCTTCGTGGCGGGGTTGGCCGAAGGGGCGTGAGCGGGTCAAAAATGCCGGAAAATACTTCACTCGTCGTTGCGCGAACAAGGCGTCGAATGTGAGAAACACGCAGGTTCACGAGACGAAATCCAACCGGAGCGGCCGGCGCTTCGACATCGGCGCCATGCTGGCCGAGCGGGAAGCGGAGCGCTATGGCCTGCACACGCAACATCTGAACGAGATGATGGTGCGCGTGTTGCAAACGCTCGGCTTCGACGTCGGCTTTTGTGCTGGCCAAGGCCAATATCTGTTCGATCGCGCCGGCAACCGCTATCTCGACCTCCTCAGCGGATGGGGCGTTTTTGGGATCGGCCGCAATCATCCTTTACTACGCGAAACATTGAACAGTGTCCTTGCAAGAGATCTGCCCAATCTCGTGCAGATGGACGTGTCCGTTCTCGCCGGTCTGCTCGCCGAACGCTTGCTTGGTTTTGTTCCGTTTCTCGACAAGGTTTTCTTTACGAATTCCGGATCGGAGGCCGTCGAAGCCGCGCTTAAATTCGCGCGCCGCGCGACCCGGCGTCCCGGCATTGTCTATTGCGATCACGCCTTTCATGGCTTGACCTATGGCGCCTTGTCGTTGAACGGCGATGGGATTTTTAGAGAGGGCTTCGGTCCCCTCGTCCCTGGCTGCTCCGCAATTCCATTCAACGATCTTGCCGCTTTGGAAAAAGCCTTGTCTGCGCGCGATGCCGCGGCCTTCATCGTCGAACCGATCCAAGGAAAGGGAGTCAATCTTCCAGACGATCTCTATCTTCACGGCGCTCAGGTTCTGTGCCGCAAATATGGGACCTTGTTCGTCGCCGACGAAATCCAGACCGGACTTGGCCGTACCGGACGATTCCTCGCAGTTGAACATTGGGGCGTCGAGCCCGACATGGTCTTGCTCGCCAAGACGCTCTCCGGCGGTCATGTGCCTATCGGCGCGGTGTTAACCCGCAAGGCA
>DATBYR010000127.1:0-2509 GCA_036513565.1 Methylocella sp.
AAACCGCATCTTCAACCGCCGGCGCCGCCTGTGCCCCGTCCGTGTCCGGTGCGAAGGGCTTCACCACGAAAACGCTGTCGCCATAGAGTGAGTAAGTGACCGCGGTCCGGGGCAGCGTCACGACCTTTTGGGGCGCGCCCGCGATGACGTTCACATTAGCAAACATCCCGGACCAAAGTTGCCTTTTCGTATTGTCAATTTGGCCCCGAACCAAAACATTGCGGCTATCCTGGCTGACCCGCGCATCGACGGTCTTGATCACGCCATGGAAAATCTGGCCGGGATAAGCATCGACCTCGACTTCGATGGCCTCACCCGGCTTTAGGAGATCGAATGATTTTTCGGGGATAGGGAAATCGACGAAGATCGGATCGAGCTGCTGCAAGGTGATGAGGCTCATTCCCGGCGAAACATATTGTCCGAGATCCAATTTGCGAATGCCCACCCGCCCAGCGAAGGGCGCGGTAAGCGTTTTTTGGGCGATGATCGCGCGAACCCGTTCGGCGGCGGCGGCAGCGGAATCGCGCGCGGCCTCGGCGGCATCGAAATTTGCCTTGGCCGTGTTGCCGCGCTGAATCAGCTGACGCTGTCTTTCGAGCGCCAGCTCGGCGTTCTTGAGGACCGCGAGATTATTCTTGAGGTCGGCCTGCTCCACCGAATTGTCGATTTCAAAAAGAGGGGCGCCCTTTTCGACGTCCTGCCCCGACTCGACGCGGACCGATACGACCGCTCCGCCGATTTGAGGCGCGATATCGATTTCTTGCACCGCCCTGAAGGTCCCAATCGCCGGCAGGCGTGGCGCCCAGGTCTCGATTTCGCCAACGGCGACCGCGACCGAAGCGGGGGGAGGAGGCGCCTGGAGGATGAAGCGCTTCATCATCCCGGGCTTGACGACGAAGTGGAAATACCCAAGGCCGCTGCCAAGAGTTGCAAGCAAGATCAATACGGCAATGAAAATGATACTGCGCTTCAATGTCTACCGACCGTGGCTTAAGATGCGTTTGCGGAATCCGGCGGGGCCGGGATCGTCAAAAACTCAAACAAATTATTGTTCCAAATTTGAATTTGGCCGCCCGCGTAGGGCTACACAACGAATTCGCATCGTCGCGAACGCTCTAGAACTGCCGCAAGGAAACCTAGCGGTTTCCTATCACATTTAGCCGTGGCTTGGCTGGGATTTCGCCGCTACTATGGGCTCAGGCCGAGCTATTACCTTTGCAATGCGCCCATCTTACGGCCAATTGAACGGATTGACCGACCTTAAATCACAATACAAGCCGGCGAAACTACGGCAAAGGCAATAGCACATTTTTTCAACCAAATGTTACCAAGCCCACGCGGGCCCAACGGCCTTTTAAGGCTGTTGGACCGATCGAAACCGAAACTCGGAGATTAATGTCAACGCTTGAGGCTGTCGACGACTTTGCGTCCTGCGTCCTTGATGTCGCCGGCCGACTGCCGCGCCGCGCCCTTCGCCTTGTCCGCCTTTCCTTCAGCCTGAAGCTTTTCGTCGTCGGTCAAAGCTCCCGCCGCATCCTTGACAGCGCCTTTGGCCTTCTGGGCCGCACCCTTTACATGTTCCTTGTCCATGTTGAATTCCTTCGATGGCGATAGATCGCCGTTAAACGTCAAAGAAGGGCCATGGTTCCGCGACGTGGGAGGGGGCTGCTATCCGCTGATCGGTTGAGCCCCGAACCGTTGCACGACCTAAAGAGTGTTGGGGCTTGATGGCTCCCAAACCCGAAGGAGAAACTATGAAACCATCTATGCCAATATGCCGCTGTTCGGCCTTGCCGCGGTGATGAGCCACGTCCGCGCGGAAGGCGAGCTTTCCGCCGCCCGAGACCGCATGCGCGGAGGTTAGCTGCCGGCTCGGGCTCGAAGAAAGCGACGGCGGGTGGCGTTTTTAGCTCGCGCATGCTAGCTGATAGGTACGAATATCAAGGGGTCTGAAAAGCAAATGACCGAATTTTTCCGTGAAGTTGAGGAAGACGTCCGCCGCGACCGCATTGTCCGGCTATGGACCAAATACCGGTATTTGGTAATTGCCTTGGCTGTTCTCGTCGTGGCCGGGACGGGGGGCTGGCGCCTCTACGGCCATAACCGCGACGAGGCGGCGCAGGCAGCCAGCGCGAAATACGAAGCCGCCGCGCAACTGTCGCGCGACGGCAAGTCCGCCGAAGCCGCGGCCGCTTTCGATGCTTTGAGCAAAACCGCGCCAAAGGGTTATGCGATTCTCGCGCGCCTGCGCGCGGCGGACGAGCGCGCGGCCGGCGATCCGCAGGCGGCGATCAAGGCCTACGAGGCGTTGGCGGCAGACCCTAGCTTCGATTCGGCCTTCAAGGATTTCGCCAAGCTCCGCGCGGCCATGTTGCGACTCGACGGCGACGATCCGCTGGAATTCGAACGAAGGTTCGCGCCGCTTGCCTCGGACTCTTTTCCCTATCATCATCAGATCCGGGAGCTGCTTGGCCTTGCCGCCTTGAAGCGGAACGCTTTTGACTCTGCT
>DATBYR010000128.1:0-3240 GCA_036513565.1 Methylocella sp.
TACGATGGCCATATCTCGCGGCGGGGAGACGAACGGTTGCGCGCGCTGCTTTACGAGGCCGCAACCGTGATCCTGACCCGGGTGCGCTCTGCCAGCGCGCTGCGCTCCTGGGCTCTGGCGCTCAAGAAGCGTCTCGGCTTCAAACGCGCCGCCGTAGCGCTGGCGCGCAAGCTCGCAGTGGTGCTCCATGTCATGTGGAAGACCAGAAAGAACTTCGATCCCAACCACCGGCTCGCTTCCTGAGCGTGACCTTAGGAGCCATGACTTGATCACTTGAGGTCATTTCAGCACTTCGCCCGCCATCGGGTGAGCCAGGCGTCCCGCCGGGACGTGGGCGAGGCCATTCCGAGTTTCAGTTTGCGGCCGCACGCGGACCGCGTTTCAAACCTTGGAAGGCCGATCCCCGTCTGCCCATCATGCGGCGGCCATGCGCCGACCGCGGAGAGAACCATGACCCCGACACACGAGAGGCTTACAGAATCGTTTGACACAAAGGCCGCGATTAGAGAACTGGCCCACTACCAAAATACGGGCGGCGCGGCGGGTGCGGCGTCGCGTCGCAAAAAATCGGGCCGTCAACAAAGTCGAGGCGGCGAACCCCGGAAAGCCCCGCTTTCAGCTCGCATCGGCAACACACGGGCGGATTGATGGCTCTCCAAGAGATATAAAGGCTGATCGGCCGGCTCATGGGCCGAGCAAGCCCCATCGTGCTCGCGGTGCAGAAAGCGCGTCAGCGGTCGGGGGGCCAGAACGCCATCGGGATCGATGAACATCGACGACGGACACTCTATGTCGCGATGACGCGCGCCAAGGACAATCTCCACCTCATTGTCCCGCAGCGCTTCTTCACCCATGGCCAGAGCGCGCAGGGGGATCGGCACGTCTATGCCTCGCGGACACGCTTCATTCCCAACGAGCTGCTCGGTTTCTCGATAGGACAGCCTGGCCAGCGGTCGCGACGGGACTCGCCACTGCACGGCCAGCGAGCCAGGGCGTGCGCGTCGACGTGGGCGCGCATATGCGTGGCATGTGATCGTCCGGGCTCATTGCGCCCTCCGGCGCCGCAGTTGCGATTCTTTGGCTCGCAAATAGCGCCCATACCAGGCCGCGGCTTTGAGGTTCATCGCTGGAACCTCGCCGCCGAACCCGCGCGGCATAGCGAGTTCGTTGCGGAAGAGCTGCGCCGCGCGCGCTGCCATTTGCCTCGGCGTGAGAATGGATAATTCTGGCTCGATGTTGTCGAGCAACGCAGGGATGCGCGCGAATGTCTGCGCCCGCGATTTGATGATGGCCAGCGCGGCGCGCGCGGCTCGCGCCTTCAAGGCGACCGCGGCGGCCCCCGTTGCGCGCGATCGCGAAGCGCGCGCAAGCGTGGGCGGCCAGCGGTTGGTGACGGAAAGCGTCTCCTTCGGATCTGCTGGGCCGAGAAACTCCGCCTTCGGGGCAGGGCGCCGTTCACTTCCTTCGAGACGGCTAGCCGCCGGGGTGCTTACAGCGGTCAGAGGTTTGACCCAAGGGGGCCATTTAGGAAGTTTGGGCATATTATTTTCCTGATAAATTTACCGAAAGCTCACCAAGCCTGATCTCAGCCGAGTGGCCTTCCGGCGTCACGATGATTGATGCTGCGCCTGACCCGCTCTTCCAGGTCCACCCTATGGACTTCTGTTTCGAGTGCGCCGAACTGCTTCGCGGCAAGTTCCGCCGCCCTGGTAACCGTGGCTACGGTCATGTCTTTCGATTTGGTCTTTAGTTTTGGGGCAAGCTTGATCATGTCATCACTCTCCACACAGCTGCGATAGCCACTGGCATAACAATAATGCCAGATAATAGCCTGCTTTTATGTGGTGTGAGCTGATGTCTTCGACTACTTAAAAGTGACAAGAACTTTCATGAGCTAAGTTCAATTTTTCTTGAACCGATATTCATTACATATGGCGAATACATAGCCGAATCGACGCCGTGCTGCGCGATTATTTGGAGCTGGAAATTCGTCGCGAGGCGATGATGTTGTCCGAAGCCTGCGCCGTGACCGAAACTTCCGGGCGGGTGACGCCGGAGACCGCGCCCGCGATCGCCGGTCCGATCCCGCTCGGCTGACCCACAGCGCGGCCGTGCTCGACCTCGGGCTCGATTTCGCGCCAAGATTTCGAGGCCTAGGGCATGGTCCGCAAACGCCGGTGTCGCGGACCAGGCCGGAATAAGTTCAGTCGCCGGTTCGCGGGTTCTCGGGCTCGCCGCTCGGATAGCCCCGTTCGTCCGATCCGCCATAGAAAGTGCTAGGACGCTCGATTCGGCAGCGTAGCTGTCCGCCGCGCCGGGCAGGATGTAGCGGATGTTGGGTGGATTGGGAGGCGGCATCGTCTGCGCGGAGGCGGCTGCGGCCATGCCGCATACGAGGGCGGATCCCAAGGTGCCGATTGTAAGAAGTTTCAACATTGCCACTCTCCCTAGATTGGAGGGATTTGTTGTCGCCCTCCGTTTTTTGAAGCTTTTGTGACAACGTATGAGACTGGCCGACGCGGCTAAAAAGTTCTATGCATGAGTTCAACTTTCTGTGTCGGGGGCCGGGTCTGACTGCAGCGCGGTAACGGGACGAGAGCGTATCAACATGGGGTATCGTTCGTGTCGATCACCCAGGCGTTCAACACCATTTCCAGCATGGGCCGGCTCACGCTCAACGTGGTGCTCTCCTTTGCCCAGTTCGAGCGCGAGGTGATCGGCGAGCGGGTGCGCGACAAGATCGCGGCCTCCAAACGCAAGGGCCTCAGCGGCGCCGCCATCTGCCCCTTTTCGTCTCCGCCGTCGCAGTATCGCGATCTTGATTTATATTGCATGGAAATAAAACATTGACTTGCATCGTAATTTGTGCGTTACGATAAGTTAACAACTCAGCGACCCCAAAGAATTTGTCAATTCTAGCCGTCTTGTGGTATAGGTCGCATATCGTCGCTCAAGGAGATGATTTGGCTAACTGAGATGACGTTGCTAAGGTTGCGCATGACGTTGCTAGGCGTGATAGAACTAAACCGGGAGGAGATGAAGTGACTAAGGATTTTGATGTTATAGAACACGCAGGAAACGGACAACTCAACGGGGTGGCCATGGACCTTTCTTCCTTTTCTACGGTCCTTCATGCGATTTTCGCCGAAGGGGCTGACTATACGAAAAAGTCAGTGGAAAGCCGCCTGGCCGTCGTCGAAAAACTGCTAGGCGCCAAGTCGTTAGAGACCGTGATTCAGA
>DATBYR010000129.1:0-11660 GCA_036513565.1 Methylocella sp.
CAAGACGCATAAATCGTGGAGTGGGCTGTTGCTCAAGTTCATCTTCGACCCGCAATTCACTTTGTACACGCGAGTCGACCGCCGCGCCGCCGCGCCGGTTATCCGGCCTCGTTGAGCTGATCCGTTGCCGGCGAAGCGTCCGCAAGGAGCGGTGCCTTGGGCGTGCGTTTCCAGGTCTCGGTCGCCCCGAAAACTGTCTTTAATATCGACGGCGCGTTGGAAATGCTGACATAGATCATCAGCGGTGTCAGCGCAGCGAGAGTCGCGAGATAGCGCCAAAACGAGCCCCGCCGCAAGATTACATAGGGGACCAGCGTCATTCCAATGCCGATGATCAGGCTCAAGGCCGCAGCCGTTGCGATGACCGGCAGATAGGGGGCGAGATCGCCGCCCCGGGTGATCGCACATAGCGCCAAGCAAAGGCAGCCGAGCGCAACGCAAGGGTAAAATGTCTGGATGAGAATGAGAAAACTCGCCGACAGCTTTCGCCAAACCGGCCAGTTGGCCATCCAGACCTCGCCGAGTAGCTTGCGGGCGACCTGCACAAAGCCGTTCGACCAGCGTCGCTGTTGGACCTGCCAGTGCGAAACTTTTTCGGGGACAAGCCCAGGCACAGGGGGATCCATCGCGAAAAGACCATGCCAACCGGCGATTTCGGCGCGCACCGTGAGATCGAGATCCTCGCAGAGCGTGTCGCCCGACCAGCCGCCCGCCGCCACGATCGCCGCCCGGCGCCAGACCCCGCCGGTACCGTTGAATTGAAACAGCCATCCGGCGCGATAGCGCGTCGCCTGCTCCATGACGAAATGGGCGTCGAACATCAGACCTTGCGCGCGGGTTAGCCAATTCGTCCGGTAGTTTGCGAATTCGCAACGCGATTGCACGAAGCTCGCGCTTGGATCGGCGATCAAGGCCGGGACGATCGCCCGCAGCCAATTCGGCGGCGGCCGGAAATCGGCGTCGAGAATGGCGACGTAGGGCGCATTCGAGTGAGCGAGGCCAGCAGCCAAGGCGCCCGCCTTGTAGCCCGGCCGCCCCGGGCGACGAAGGTGCGAAATATCATAGCCTTGCCGGCGCAGCTCCCAAACGACAGCGTTGGCAATCGCGGCCGTGTCGTCGTTGCTGTCGTCGAGAAGTTGAATATGCAGCTTCTCTCGCGGCCAATCGAGCGCGGCGGCGGATCGCAAGCTATCCGCGACCATTGCGGGTTCGTTAAAAACCGGGATTTGCACGAGAACATGGGGAAGACCGGCTTCGCTAACCACCGGTGCCGGAAGCGGCTTGCCGAGCAGCCTGCCAGTCGCTTGCTCAAAAATATTGATGCCGATAAGAATTAGAAAGCCGCCGCCAACAAAGAGTAGCCCGCACGCGGCGGCGAGCAAGCCGGTTTCGCACCCAATTCTGAATAGATCGACGAAAACCAATAGCCAAGCCCCCGTGACACGATCGCTTCCGGTCCGCTGCGCCCGCGCATTTCCATGCGTTTTTCGCTTGGGACGGCCGTTTTGCCCGGACTGTCTTTCGCGCCGGCCCCGCAGCTTCGTGCAAGCAACCGGAACGCTTATACAAGCCGCACGAACGGACACTTCACAAGCTTTGAATCCGAAAAGCCTGGTTTCGACAACAAACAAATTGCAACAGTTTATTGCAGAATTTGATAAACTGGTATGTTTGCTTCGCGGACGGCATAGGACATAAGAAATCGTTAACGAATACGCTCTTTGGTTTCCGGAACGTTAACCCGAAAACGCGCCATGACTTTATCCACGAGCCGAGCCGGCAGGATGCGGGCGAGGCGCGCCAACAGATAGAGGGACCTTGGAAAAGCAATAATCGTCTTGCCCCGTTCGAGACCGCGTCGAATGAGGATGGCGGCGTCCGTGGCGGTGATTTCGAGCGGCTTCTTGGCGTCGATACTGTCGTTCAATGGGGTCTTCACAAAGCCTGGGATGACGAGACTGACGCGAACGCCTCGGGCCTCGATGCGGCCGCGCAAGGATTCGCTATAAGCATGGACCGCCGCCTTGGTCGCGCAATAGGAAGGCGTGTAGGGCAAGCCGCGCAAGCCCGCAATCGAGCCAACGAAGGCAATTTGGCCGGCTCCGCGCGCACACATCGGGGCGATCAACGGTTCGACCGTGTTCAAGACGCCGATAAGATTGGTCCCGACAATCGCGCGAACCGCGCTCGGGTTTTCGGCGATATCTCCCGCCGACAAGCCGGTCGTAATGCCCGCGTTGGCGATGACGAGGTCGAACGGCCGGCGCATGTCGGCGGCTTCGATCCAACGCGCCATCGCGTCTCGATCGCGCACATCCACTTGGCCGATGCTGACTTCGGCGCCTTGCGCACGGGCGGCGGCGGCGGTGTCCTCCAGCCGTTCGCGGTCGCGACCGATGAGAGACAAGGATATCCCATCGCGCGCGTAAACGAAGACGAGCGCGCGGCCAATACCGCTCGATGCGCCAGTAATGAGGATGGTTTTCGGCCGCATCTCAGCTAAGCGGATCAGGAATTTTGTACAAAACCGCCGCTTCCCCCAAAATCGCAAGATCGTTATTTTGCGCGCGCGCGATCAGCCGCAAAGTGAGCTCTGGTCTCGGAACGTCCCGCCTGCGCATGACCCGGCCGGACACGCGGATGCCTTCGCCGGCCAGCACCGGCCGCAGAAACTTGCCCGATAGCCGCGCGATAAAAAGATCGCGCCGCCACCGCATGATCAAAGGTTCGAAACAGGAGAGCATCAGCATACCATGGACCGGCGGCCCGGCGAGCCCGGCCGCCCTGGCGGCATTGGGGTCGAGATGCAGAGGATTGTCGTCGCCGGAGACGGCCGCATAACGCGCGAGCGCTTCGCGCGCAAAAGGCCCGAAGTTTTGCGCGCGGATTTCGTCCCCGGCCCTTGGCCAATCCGGCGGCGCTGGCTCAATTCCAGCTTCGATCATGATGCCGGTTCCAAATTAAGCGGCACGATACGCAGCACGGTTTCGAGATGTGCGCAAATCTCACCTTGCGAGGTCGAAACAGCCATTTTTAAAGTCAAGCGAGGCGGCTTTGCGGTGCGGCGCCCCTCGACGGCGAGGACGTAGTCGGTTTCGATTTGCAGCACATGTTCGTAGGCAAAGCTCTGCGCCTCGTGAACCGGCAGAAAACCGTCGCCGCCGATCAATTGCAAGATCAAGCCGCGGATGGCAGGAAGTGCCAGCCAGCGCGCCGGAAAAGTGACAGGGACAAAGCCGCCGGTCCGAGCGTCTCCCGTCTCGCGCAAAAATCCCGCAACCTCGCCTGCTCCGGTCCGGACCCGGATTGGGGGAAGACGAATTAGCATATCCGCGCATGGCTCCGGCGCCAAGGCGGCGACACGCGGATCAGGCGCGGCCTTCATGCCGCGCGCCGCACGACGAGACTGGCGTTAATACCGCCGAAAGCGAAGGAATTGGTCAGCGCGGTGCGGATCGGCATGGGACGCGCTACATTTGGCACGGCATCGACGGGGCATTTGGCGTCGGCCTCGCGCCAGTTGATGGTTGGCGGCGCGACATTTTCCCGCACCGCTCCGATCGTCACGACAAGTTCGAGCGCGCCAGCGGCGCCGAGGGCATGTCCGTGGATGGGTTTTGTCGAGGAAACCGGGAGAGTCGAAAGCCGATTGCCGAAGACAAGCCTCAGCGCCTCCGCTTCCGTGGCGTCATTGGCGGTCGTCCCGGTTCCATGCGCATTAACGTAATCGATTGCCTCGCCTTCCACGGCGGCGTCGGCCAACGCATACCGCATACATGCGGCCGCTCCTTGCGCATCGGGACGCACGGGATCCTTGGCGTCGGCCGAGGTCCCGTAGCCGGCGATTTCGGCGAGCGCTTCGGCACCGCGGGCGCGGGCCAGCTCCGCTTCTTCGAGAATGAACACGGCGGCACCCGCGCCAATTACCATGCCGTTGCGGCCCTTGGAAAAAGGCCGGCAGGCGTCCGGGGTGAGCACCCGCAGCGCTTCCCAAGCCAGCATTGCACCATTCGTAACGCAGTCCTCGGTTCCGCCGGCGATGACGCAATCGACAAGCCCCGAGCGAATGAGATGAACGCCCATTCCGATCGCCTGGGTCGCCGAAGAACAGGCGCTGGCCACAGCGAAGCATGGCCCCGTTGATCCATAGCGGATGCTCGCTTGGGATGGACCCGCGCTGGCAATACAACGCGGAATAGCCAACGGATCCGGGCGATCCTGCTCCACTGACGTCACGTATAGAGTGTTTTCCAGAGTATGCATGCCGCCGACGCCGGTTCCGATGATGGTGGCGGTGCGCGGACCCAAGGGTTTTTTGGACGCGAGCCCGGCCTGAGCGACGGCCTCGTCGGCGGCCACCAGCAAATATTGCGTGACCGGATCGCAGAACGGCAATTCGATCGCGGTGAGATAGGTTGCCGGATCGAAATCCTGGACCTGGGCGGCAATCTTAATGCGGCCCCGGTGGGGCCTCGCGAACCGCGCTTCGCCGACACACGAACGTCCATCGCGTGCGGCCCGCCAGAGAGCCGGTGCGCCGATGCCCGCGGCGGAGACAGCTCCCATGCCGGTGACGACGATTCGCCGCGCGTCAGCCATTCAGCTTTTTTCTTTGCCGATATAAGCAGCGATGGCGTCGATCAAATCGCCGATGTTTTTTGCCTCGTGGAATGGGCCATCCATTGGAATATAAACGTCGAACTTGTCCTCGATGGCGGTCAAAATCATCACGATGTCGATCGATTTCAAATCGAGGCTTTCAATCGTCGCATCCAAAGTGGCTTTCTCGCGGTCAACCATTCCTTCCTTGACGATCACGTCGATGATCTGGTTGGCGAGCTCGGTATGATCGAGGGCCTTTGTTTCCACCGATGACTCCCTGCAAATGACCAATGGGCGCCCGCATCGCGCGCGCCGGCCATGCGGGTAGGCTGTCGCGACTCATGGACCAGCCGCGAGCAACTCTACGCCGAACCCAACCGGCCAGCAATCCCGCCAAGCAGCCCTACTAAACAGCCCGCGCGCCATAGGCCAGCGCGGGCGCAAAACATCAGGGCCGGAAGAATCGGTTAGACCATTCCGCGATCGAAATAAAGGCGTCTTATGGAATCGCGACGACCGGCGTCCCAACCTCGACGCGATGATAAAGGTCGACGACGTCCTCATTATACATCCGGATGCAACCATAGGAAGCGGCCGTGCCGACGGATCGGCGCATACTCGTGGTCGTGCCGTGGATTGCGACTTCGGATAGGTTCAGGGTGATTGCCGCGGCGCCCATCGGGTTGCGCGGAGAGCCGCCGGGGATAACTCTCGAAAGATTCGGGTGGTCTCGCAGCACGACCCAGGGTGCCGACCATGCGGGCGAGACGAATTTGCCTTGAACGAAGGTTTCGCCCCGCCAAGCCTTGCCCGTCCGGCCGATCGCGATCGGATAGCGCACGGCGCTCCCGGCTCCCGTCGTAAAATAGAGCATCCGCTCGCTTTGCTTGATTATAATGGTGCCCGCCGGATAGGTCTGTGGAAACGCGACAAATTCGCGCGCGCTCGTCTCACCTGCCGCTACCCAACTTGCCAAGCCCGCGAAAAAAGCGGTACCAACCCGAATCTTCCCAACAATGCGGCCAAGGCTTATGCGCTGCTTATTCATCGACGTGACGATCGAACACCAAATGAACCCGTGTGAGCTCAGTTAAGCCGAGCCTTGGTTCAAAAATAGAAAAGGCTGTGATCGGTCGACGCGACAATCTCCGGCGGTGGTTAAGATGTGGTTTCTAAGTGGCTTTCGGGTTACATCTCCCTAAGCGTGGTTCAATCGATCCGGTTGCGGATCAAATCTTCAACAACCGCCGGATCGGCCAGGGTGGAAATATCGCCGAGCGCGTGAAATTCCTTTTCGGCGATCTTGCGCAGGATGCGGCGCATGATTTTGCCGGAACGGGTTTTTGGCAATCCGGGTGCGAATTGAACGATGTCCGGGCCGGCGATCGCCCCGATATCCTTGCGCACCAAGGCGACGAGATCGGCGCGGAGTTCCTCGCTCTGCTCTACCCCGGTCATTAAGGTGACATAGGCATAGATGCCCTGGCCCTTGATGTCGTGCGGATAGCCAACGACCGCGACTTCCGCGACCTTTTCATGCGCGGCGAGGGAACTCTCCACCTCCGCCGTGCCGAGCCGGTGACCGGAGACATTGATGACATCGTCGACCCTGCCGGTGATCCAATAATAGCCGTCCGCGTCGCGGCGGCAGCCGTCGCCGGTGAAATATTTGCCGGGATAGGCGGAAAAATAAGTCCGCACGAAGCGCTCATGATCGCCATGGACCGTGCGCATTTGGCCTGGCCACGAATCGGCCAGGACAAGATTGCCCGAGCAGGCGCCTTCGAGGACGTTTCCGGCGGCATCCACCACCTCCGGCCGGATTCCGAAAAACGGCCGCGCCGCCGAGCCGGGTTTTAAGTCCGTCGCGCCGGGCAGCGGCGAAATAAGGATGCCGCCGGTCTCGGTTTGCCACCAGGTATCGACAATTGGGCAGCGCGCGTCGCCCACGACATGGTAATACCATTCCCATGCTTCCGGATTGATTGGCTCGCCGACCGTGCCTAGAAGCCGCAACGAGGCGCGGCTCGTTGCCTTGACCGGCGCGTCGCCGGCGCGCATCAAGGCGCGGATCGCGGTCGGCGCGGTATAAAAAATATTGACCCGGTGCTTGTCGACAACCTCCCAGAAGCGCGACACGCTGGGGTAAGTTGGAATGCCTTCGAACATCACCGTCATGGCGCCGTTGGCGAGCGGTCCGTAGACGATATAGCTATGCCCGGTCACCCAGCCGACGTCGGCGGTGCACCAAAAAATATCGCCTTCGCGATAATCGAAAACATAGTGATGCGTCATCGCGGCGTAGACGAGGTAGCCCGCCGTTGTGTGCACCACGCCCTTCGGCGCGCCGGTCGAGCCCGACGTATAGAGGATGAACAGAGGGTCTTCCGCGTTCATCTCCGCGCAGGGGCACTCAGGTGTGGCTTGGGCCGTGGCCTCGTGGTACCAGACGTCGCGGCCATCGACCCATGCGACGGCGCCGCCGGTGTGCTTAACGACGAGAATGGTCTTGATGATTCCTGCGGTTTTCGCGGCGGCCGCGTCGGCATGCGCCTTAAACGGCGTCTTGCGGCCACCACGCCACCCTTCATCGGCGGTGATGAGGAGTTTCGAGCGGCAATCCTCGATCCGCCCGGCGAGCGACTCGGCGGAGAAACCGCCGAAAACGACCGAATGGATCGCGCCGATCCGCGCACAAGCGAGCATCGCATACTGCGCCTCGGGAATCATTGGCAAGTAGATCGTGACCGTGTCGCCCTTCTTGACGCCATGCGCCTTGAGGACATTGGCGACACGGCAAACCTCGTCGTGCAGTTCCTGGTAGGTGATATGTCTCGATTCCTTCGGGTCGTCGCCTTCCCAAATGATCGCGGTCTGGTTTGCGAGCCGGGGCAGATGCCGGTCGATACAGTTTTGCGCGACATTGGTGGTTCCGTCCTCGAACCATTTGATCGAGACGGAGTCCGGCACGAAGGACGTATTTTTCACGCGTGTAAAGGGTTTGATCCAAGCGATGCGGCGTGCCTGTTCGGCCCAGAAGGACTCGGGATCGGCGACCGACCAAGCATAGAGTTCCAGGTACTTCGCATTATCGATATAGGTGCGTTTCATCCAGCCGGGAGAAACGGGATAGGATTTGGACATTTGTTCCTTCCCGCCGTCACGCTTGCTCGCTGTGTTGCCCCTAAAGTGCAAAGGTGATTATGGACCGCGCGGCGGCGCCTGAAAAGGTTGCCGAATGCGCACTTGGACCGGGAGTTCTAATCCGGAGCTCTCGGGATAATAAGCGTAAATTTCTCGGCCTGCAGAGGCTTTACGCCGGCTGCGCCCCAGGTAGCACGATCAATCACCGCAACGCATCGTGCCTTTGATTGCGCATGTCTTAGCGTTTAAGCCTTGATTATAACCCGTTCGACGTCTTCTGGCACCGTAACGCCTCGCACTAAATTTCATTGACTGAGTCTCTTAGTCGAGTTATATCGGAAATATCCACCTTAATCTCGCTAAGCACTGAGGGGCGGAACTAAAAATCGCATAAAGGGACATTCTTGTTTGCTTTGGTCAAAATTTCCGTGGCGCTCGTGACGCTCTATGCCATTTGCTGGATTAAACTAAAGAAAGGCAACGAAATCAACCATGGAATTTCGTTTAGATTCTTTGGATTTTTCCCAGCCGCTTAGCGGCAGCGGTCCCCGCACCGCATCGAAAACCGTTGTATTTCCTCGAGCTGTCAAAAGCGCCACTACAGGACTCTCTGGATATTTGGCCGAGTTCAGCAACGGAGACGATCATCACGTCGGCAGATTCGAGGTGATGCTGGAGACGTCGATTTTAGACAACACCGTAACCGTCGACGGCTCCTTTGGCCTTCGGGACTGGTCAGGTAACTGGGACGACCAATACGATGGGAATATTGACTTTGTTGTCGTCGCCGAGCTCCAATCGGCAACTGCTCCGCCGCCCCGCAGCGACCTGATCATCACCGGCATGGAGTTCAACCAGGCGACGCAGTTTTTCCGAAGCAGCCGTTTTCTTGATCCAGCCAATGTCCGGCCTGATAACTCGATCTTTCTAATCGCGCGCAAGAATACCGGCGTTAGGGCATATGTCGACTGGGATTCGTCCGCCGGGCTGCCGCCGATCTCGAACCTGACCGGACAGTTGGTCGTGAACAATGGCGCGACAACCGTTACTTTGAACCCCATCAATCCGGGACAGGCGATTACGCCCAAGCGGGATGTGAACATTAACCCCGCGCTTCCGAACGATAGTTTGAATTTCATGATTCCGGTTGCCCTTTCGGCGGGAACCGTCACTGTCACTTGTGAAGTATTCGATCAGGCCTCGCCCGCTTCAAAAAGCGCCGCATTCACCAGGACACTTGTCTTTACCCCTGTCGAGCCGCTTAATATCTTCCTCGTCGGCATCACCACGCAGAATCCCGCAGCCGCAGCGCCCACGCAGACGCAGATCTTTAACGCGCTTACCATGCTGATCAAAACTTACCCACGCGGAGACATTCAGCAGACCGGATTTACAACCATAACGCTGGCCGCCCAGATCGGCGGAGGAACGGCGCCCAGCAGTGGTTGCGGTAGCGGCTGGCGCAGTCTCCTCGATCAGCTCAAAGATATGCGCGGAGGATCTGGCGACGTGTACTTCGGCGGCTTGCCAACAGGCATCGCCTGCAGCGGCGCGGTGCTGGGGTGCTCTCCAGTTGGTGCCGGCGTGGCGGCGAGTTTCATCGACGTGATTCCCGCTGTACCGCATGAAATCGGTCACGCGCTCGGCCTTAGACATGCACCATGCACGGGATGCAGTCCGGCGGCCCAGGATCCGGACCCGAATTTTCCGCAATACGACACGTTCAATTCGGACAGCATCGGCGTGTTCGGCTTCGACCCCACCACCAATACTGTGTTCAATCCCGCCGCAACGTTGGATTTCATGAGCGCATTCGTCGGCCTAGGTTGCTCCGGTTCTACGGTCACTTCGGTTTCGTCGCGTTGGATTAGCCCATATATGCATCAGAAGCTGCTCGGCACGACAGTTGGCGGCCCTTCGCCCGGCGGGGCCCTTATCAATAGGAACATCGATGTCATGCTGCTGTTCCTGGGCCTGACGATCACGCGAAACCGCGAGGTGAAGCGGCACGCCTCGTTCCACTACCGCGCGCCGATGCAGGGACAGGCCACATGTGCCACGCAGTTCACATACGAGTTCCTGGACAAAGATTGCCAGGTGCTGGATTGTGGGCCGTTGCACTGCTTGTGCGCTGAAGGCAGTTGTAATTGCTGGCCGAAGATCATCCGTGACGCGATCCCCAAGCCGCCGGACGCGCGCTGGTTCCTGGTATGGGAAGACGATCACAAGATCTATGAAGAGGAGATCCCTGATCCGCCGGAGGTCCACCTGGTTGCCACTAAGCCGGAGGAAAAGGGAACGCTCATCAGTTGGGAATCAGACCCCGCTGAGGGATTGTGGTATCTCGTGCATTGGAGAGATGCCAAGCACCGTGTCTGGCGTGGCGTGGCGCCGCGTTCCCAGGAGAAGTCGCTGATAATTCCCCGAGGCCTTTTAGAGTCGGGACCTGAACTGCGCGTGCGAATCTACGCGACCTCCGGCATCGCCACAGGCCTTACTGAGGAAGTCATCGAACCCGACGGCGATCAACCTGGGCCGGGCGTGAACATCACGCTTGGCGGCGTCACGCCAATGGACCAGGGTCCAAGACCAATTCCCTGTGTCATTTCTGTCATTGCAACCGATCCCGCGGGAGGACGGTTGCCGGGGGATCGCATCAGTTGGTATAACTCCAGCGGCAATCAGCTCACGCGTGGCGCCGAGATCGATCTGCGGAACCTTCCGAATGGAAGGCATGTCATCCGAGCCGTTGCGCGCAGCTTTGGCGGCCCAGCCACCGCGAAATCCTGGCTGATTGAAAAGACGCCTGCGGCATGCGTGCTCCACAGCACGATCTGCGATCCACCGCCCAAACGTACTCCGGAACATCACGAACACCCACATCCGGCGCCGCCTCCTTGTGTCGACTGAACGCCAACTGAAGGGGAAAACGAATGCAAGTCCAGACGAGTTCCCAAGCTTTCGGTCCTGTTTCGGGCAACGGTCCACAGGTAGGCACCACCAGCGTGACGTTCCCCAGTCCTGTATCTCAAGCCACCGCGATTCTTACCGGCTTTATTGTCGAGTTCAGCGGCGGCAACGATCACCATCTCGGGCAGCTCGATGTGCAAGTGGCTGTTCCGCCAGGCGGAGTCAATGGGGCAAACGTCACCGTCAACGTAACATTCGGGCTACGCGATTGGTCGGGGGATTGGGAC
The DNA here is from genome assembly GCA_036513565.1 of Methylocella sp. Lineage (GTDB taxonomy): Bacteria > Pseudomonadota > Alphaproteobacteria > Rhizobiales > Beijerinckiaceae > Methylocapsa. The sequence goes on from DATBYR010000129.1 coordinate 10,944, forward strand.
GACCAGTATGATGGGCGGATCTTCTTCTCCGTAGTAGCTGAGTAAAACCGCAAAAAAATTTGCGGCCTGATGGAGCGTGCGTCCGAAACACCGCCAGCCCATTCAAGCCTTGCGGCCGCGCAGCTCAAGGGCATTCCTTCTCAACCCTTTCGAGAGCTTGCGCCAGGCCCGTCAGAGAATAACTGTCGGTCGTCACATGACCTTTCAGCGAGGCCGCCTTGACGATGAGTTTCGCGCCCTTTTTCAAGGCATCGACGAATTTAGTTTCCTCGGCCTGGTTCTTGATCCAGGCGTTGGCTCCCTTGGCGATAAGAGCGAAGCCGGACCCGGCGATTTCCGCGCGACCTCCCCCTTCCTTCATCGGAAATCCCATGATGATCGAGACCTCCTCGCGCACATTCTCGCCTGGCCGGTTGGCGATGAAGACATAGGCCGGATCGCGTTTCAATCCGGGGGGAGCCCTGTCCTTGGGCGTCGCCAGCGCGTAGCAGGTCTTGGAATTTTCGCCCTGTGCGAGAAAAACCCCCCAGTCGCCGTAACTCGCCAATTGCGAGGGCTTCCCGGTCTTTGTCGTGGCCGCGCTCGCGGCGCCGGATTGTTCGGCTTTCGCCGCTGGCTTTGCCCGCTTGGTCTTGGACGAGGCGGGGACGGTGCAGGCCAGCGCAGCCGCGAAGGCTAGGGTCGAAAGAGCGGCGAAACCGCGAAAGATTTGGCGAG
>DATBYR010000130.1:0-6438 GCA_036513565.1 Methylocella sp.
ATTCAGCCCGGTCGAAGGCATTGTCCACCGCTACCCAGATCGCGCGCTCTTAAAATTGCTCCACGTCTGCCCGGTCTATTGCCGGTTCTGCTTTCGCCGCGCGGTCGTCGGGCCAAACAGTCCGGCTTATCTTGCACCGGAGGCGCTTGCCGCCGCGATGGGCTATATCGCGGACCACTCCGGGATCTGGGAAGTAATCCTCACCGGCGGCGATCCGCTGACCTTGCCGGCGCGAAGGCTCGCGGACATCATGGCCAGGCTCAAAGCCATCGATCATGTGAAAGTCATTCGCCTGCATACGCGTGTTCCGGTCGCCGATCCCGCGAGGATCACGGCGGAGCTTGCCGGTGTTTTGCTTTCCTCCGGCAAGACAGTCTATGTGGCCTTGCACGCCAATCATCCCCGCGAGATGTCCGAAGCGGCGCGCGCGGCCTGCGCAAAGTTTGTCGACGCGGGCATCCCAATGTTGAGCCAGAGCGTGCTGCTTGCCGGCGTGAATGACGATATCGAAACCCTGACGAAGCTGATGCAGGCCTTCGTCGAGGCGCGCATAAAGCCCTATTATCTGCACCAGCTCGATCGGGCGCCGGGAACCGGGCATTTTTGGGTGCCGATCGCAAGAGGCCAGGACTTGATGCGGCAGTTGCGCGGCCGCGTGTCCGGCCTATGCCAGCCCCACTACATGCTGGATATTCCTGGCGGCCACGGCAAGTCGCCGATTGGCCCGGATTATCTAACAGACCTATCTCCCGGCGAAACTTACGCGGTCACCGATTACAAGGGCCGGTCGCACGTCTATCCCCCGCAAGAACCACAGTAAGCAGCGTCGGTTGCCTTTGAAGCACGATTAAGCGAAAACCGATTTTGCAGCTGGCCGCGCGCGACACAAGGGAGAAGCCTTGCTAAAATATCTGCTGTGCCTGATTGGTCTTGTTATGCTCCTCGCGATAGCGCCCGCGCGTGGAGAGGCTCCCGCGAAACAGGCGCCGGTCCAGAAACAGGACAAGGCGCAAGGACCCACGCAAAAACAGGGGCCCGCCAATAGCCAGACGTCGCAGCCAGCGGGTCCGCCAGCTCCTCCGCAGCCCGCCCCGCAAGAGCAAGCCCCGATCGGTCCAGCCCTCGACAAACTCAGCGCCTCCCTAAAGCAAATCGAAGCAAGCCTCGAGCGTCACGATCTGACCGATGCCGAACTCCAGGTTTTGCGTCAGCGGATCGATCCGATTTCGGACGCGGCAGCAAGTGCGCTCGACCGTCTGACCCCGCGCTTCGCCGGGATCAAGGCGCGCCTCGACCAGCTCGGTCCGAAACCGGACGATGAGGCGCCGCCCGAAAGCCCGGCGGTGACGGCGGAGCGCGCCGAACAGCAAAAGCTCTATAACGACACTGACGAACTTTCGAAGCGCGCCCGTCTCCTCGCAGTCGAGGTGGACCAGACCCGTGCGAATATCACGGCGCGGCGGCGCACCTTGTTCACGCGTTCATTGTTCGCGCGGGCGACGAGTATCGCCAACCCCGCGCTCTGGGTCGACGTCTGGCGCGAAGCGCCCGGCGACGCGGCCGCCATAAAGGCGGTCTTCCGTGAATGGATCGACGGCATCGACAACCGGCTCGATGGCCAGCGGACAAAGGCTTTTTGGGGCGTCCTGGCCCTGATCCTTTTGCTTTGTCTGCCGCTTTCGCGGCTGGCCCGGCGCGTCCTCGCTCGCCATGCCGCGATTCCCGATCCGAGCCGGTTTCTCAAAATTCTCGGTGCCTGGTGGATCGCGGTCGTCATCGCGGTTCCGGCAATCGCGATGATCTACATCATCGGCCTTGTGTTCCAAGCCTTCGATCTCACCAATGCGCGGTTGCAGCCTTTCATGCAGGCCTCCGGCGAGGCGGCGATCCGCATCGCCGCGGCGGCGGGAATAACGCGCGGCCTGTTTGCTCCGACTCGCCCCAATTGGCGGCTGCCGAAGCTCAACGACAGGGCAGCGGAGGGCATCGTCCGCGCGGCGATCGTCCTTGCTTGCATCGTCTCGGTGACCCGTCTTTTCGAAGCTCTCAACGATATTGTTGGCGCATCCTTGCCGGTCGCCGTCATGATGCGCGGGCTTGCCGCCGTAATGGGGGCAATCATGCTCGGTGTCGAATTATGGCGCTTCGGCAGCACCATGGCCGATGATAGTCTCGCGCCCCAGGTCGCCAGGGAGAGGGGCTGGTTCGACCTCTTTCGTGTGGCCTCTTGGGTCGTGACTTTCGCCATCTCCGTCTCGGTTCTGATCGGCTACGCGGCGTTCGGCAGTTTCCTCCTTGATCAATTTTTCCGGGTTTGCGTCATTGCGTGCGTGTTGTTCATGTTGATCGTTCTCGCCGAAGGGGCAATCAGCGCGGGCCTGGCGCCAACGACGCGGCTCGGGCATCGGCTGATCACCAGCATCGGCTTCAATCGCAACTCGCTTGAACTTACCGGCGTCCTCTTTGCCGGACTGATTAGGCTCGTGCTTTTCGTCGTCGCGGCGGGTCTTGTGCTGGCACCTTGGGGGCTTCAACGGAGCGATGTCCCGATCGATATTGGCGCCGCATTTTTTGGCTTCAAGGTTGGCGACGTAACGATTTCGCCGTTCAGCATCTTCATCGCCATCGCTCTCTTCGCGCTCGCCTTCGGGATTTTTCATGCGGTTCTGCAATGGGTCGATTCCAAGCTGTTTCCGCATATGAATTTCGATGTGGGGCTGCGGAATTCGATTCGGACGAGTCTCGGCTATCTCGGTTTTCTCTTCGCGGCCGGCCTCGCGCTCGGCTATCTCGGATTGAATTTCGAGAAGCTCGCCATTGTAGCAGGCGCCCTGTCGCTCGGTATCGGCTTCGGCCTTCAGGCGATCGTCAATAATTTCGTCTCGGGCTTAATCCTGTTGTGGGAGCGCGCCGTAAGGGTCGGCGACTGGATCGTGGTTGGTGGCGATCAAGGCTTCGTGCGCCGCATCAATGTCCGCGCGACCGAGATCGAGACGTTTGATCGCGCCCAGGTGATAATACCAAACTCGAGCCTCGTCACCGGCGTCGTCACGAATCTCGTGCGAAACGACCGGACGGGCCGGGTGGTGATCCCTCTCACGGTCGCGGCGTTCGCTGATCCGGAGAAAGTTCGCGAGGTTTTGGTTGCGATCGCCAAGGCAAATCAGCTCGTTTTAACCATACCAGCCCCGCAAATCCTGTTTACCGGCATGTCGGCCAGCGCGCTCAACTTCGAGCTGCGTGTCTTCGTCGGCGACGTGGAAACCAGCGTCCGCGCTAAGAGCGACCTTAACTTCGAGATCTTTAGGCGATTTAAGGAGGAAAAATTCTTCGACGGCCCGGCACCGGGCGCCACGAAGGTCGAGATCGTCAGCTTCGAAAATCTGGAGAGCTCAGGGAAATCCTTCGATGAGATTTCTACTGCGAATCAGCCTAAGCGAGCCCCGGGACGATGAACCGCCGTCGTTGGAATTGATGTAGCTTTGGACGGCAAAGCAACTTGCGCCGCCTTCGGGACGATCAGGAATCTTGCTGCCGGGGCACTTGTATCAATAAGCTGGAGCAGGTTCTTGTCGAAAACGTCCGTCCACGTTGCTAACGGCCTGTTTTAACGTGGCGCCTTTTTCGCCAAAATGCGCTGCAGCGTGCGACGGTGCATGTTGAGACGGCGCGCCGTTTCCGAGACATTGCGGCCGCAAAGCTCGTAAATCCTTTGAATATGCTCCCAGCGCACCCGGTCGGCGGACATTGGATTTTCCGGCAGCTCGGCCGTGTCGTGGCGGGTGGCCATGAGAGCATTGAAAATTTCGTCGGCATCGACTGGCTTGGCCAGATAATCGAAAGCCCCGAGTTTCACGGCGGTCACGGCGGTAACGATATTGCCATAGCCGGTCAGGATAATGGCCCGCGCGTCCGGGCGCTTCGCCTTCAATTCGCGGATCACATCGAGCCCGTTGCCGTCGCCAAGCCGCATGTCGATGATCGCGAAGGCGGGAGCGCCTTCGCCGATCGCCGCGAGACCTTCGGCGACCGAGTGCGCGGCGGTCACGGTGAAGCCGCGCGTCTCCATGCTGCGGCAAAGGCGCGTCAGAAAGGTATTATCGTCGTCGACGATCAAGAGCGAGCGATCTGGACCGAAACCGCCCTGCACACCTTGATCTTCGCTCGGGTTTCCCGCCTTGACAGGCTCGGGGGCGGCGTTTTTCATTGGCAATCGCCTCGCTTGAACCATTTCCAGGATAAAACACGACAAAGCAAGAGAGAATCGCCGAATCCTTCGCGCCTTCCTGGGCCGTGAAAGTGCCCCGTCTTTGTCTCATGGGCGCGGCCGGAGTTCGGCCCCGGGTTTGGCCACGGTACCGCTGGCGGGCAATCGTTTGGCGCCGCGCTCGAAGGCCGCCCTTTCCCACAAAATCGTAACCACTGCGCCGGTCTCGGGGGACACGCGATTCTCGGTTTTAACGATCGCGCCAGAGCGTTCCAGCAAGGTCTTGGCGATGAATAAGCCAAGGCCCAGCCCCGCGCCTTCTTCCGTTTTAGCGCGCCTGTCGCTCTTGGTTGTTACATAAGGCTCCCCCACCCGGCCAATGACATCGGGAGAAAAACCGGGACCGTCGTCTTCGATGACCATCGCAACCCTTGCCGCATTCCACTTCGCCCCGATCCGGACTTCCGAAGCGGCGAAGTCTATCGCGTTTTCGATCAGATTGCCGAGCCCGTACAAAATCCCCGGGTTCCGCAGACAGACCGGTTCCGGCCCTTGCCCGTCCTCGACATTCGAAATGTGAACTCCGAAATCGCGGTGCGGACCGGCAACCTCCTCGATGAGCAGACTCAAACTCATTTCATCGAGAATATCGCCGGCATCGCCGCCAAGCGAGGCGAGCTTGCCTAGGATGGCGCGGCAGCGGCCGGTCTCCTGCGCGAGCAGGGTGAGATCCTCTTCGAGGGGATCGCTGGCGGGAAGTTGCTTTTGGAGATCCTTGACGATGAGCGTGATCGTGGCCAGGGGCGTGCCGAGTTCATGCGCCGCCGCCGCCGCCAATCCATCGAGCTGCGTTAAATGCTGCTCGCGTGCGATCACGAGTTCGGTCGCGGCCAAGGCGTCGGCGAGTCTTCGCGCCTCGACGGCAACGCGCGACGCATATATCGCGATGAAGGCCGCGCCAAGGACGATCGCGATCCAAATCCCCGTGTCGTAGATCAAGGGGAGCTGGAGCTGCTCTCCAGGAAACCAAGGCAGCGGGTAGTGCTGGAAGGTCAGGGCCGATGCCGCGCCGATCATGAGGAGGGTCAGAATCAAAGTGATACGGCCCGACAGCGACACCGCGGAGATCATGATCGGCACCAGGTAAAGCATCGCAAAGGGATTTTCGATCCCGCCGGTCAGATAGAGAAGAGCCGTCAACTGAAGGATATCGTAGGCCAGCATCAATGCGGCCGGCACATCCTCTAGCCGCTCGATGCGGCCGAAGCTCAGCCGCAGGCCGATATTGAGGCCGGCCGAAGCCGCGATGACAAGAAGACACAGGCCAAGCGGAAGCGAAAACCGGAGCCCGAAATAGGTAACGACAAGCGCGATAGCCTGTCCCAGCAGAGCCAGCCAGCGCAATGTGACGAGCGTATCGACGCGCAGCCGCCGCGAGCGCCCGCCTAGGTCGATGTTGATTAATTCGGCCATGATACCCGCTTACACTGGTCGCGATCGAAGTAACAGGGCTCCTGCCCACGTCTGCTCTTGCGGGATTTTTACAGCCACTGCCGCGAATTTGTTCGCCGCGAGGGACCGGCGCGCTTTAGGATGGCCGGAGTATTTGCGATTCGGCTTAGTCCATGCGCCTCGACTGGAACGATATCAAAGCCCGCGCGGCGAAATTCGCCGAGGATTGGAACGGCGCCCAATACGACCGGGGCGAGACGCAAACTTTTTACAACGAGTTTTTCGACCTGTTCGGCGTCACCAGGCGGCGGGTCGCAAGCTTCGAGCACGGCGTGAACCTGCCCGATAAAAAGCGCGGCTATCTCGATCTTTTTTGGAAGGGCAAGCTTCTCGTCGAGCAAAAGTCCGCTGGACGCAGCCTGACACCCGCCCGACGGCAGGCGCTCGATTATTTTCCGGGCCTCAGGGAGCATGAGCTGCCGCCGCCGCCAAACCCAAGCGCGGCCGGAAAAAGTAAAGGCCCGGCGGCGCCTTCGCGCCGGGCTGTAACGATGGCCGCGACTATTTCCAATGAATTAATATCTACCCGAGTAGACGTCCTCGGGTGAAATGCTCGTGCCGATGCGTGCAATAAATTAATTAATAGTATAACGTAATGTTAACAAACTCAAATCGTAAAAATTGTCTTTACTTCATATTTGATTTACTGAATCATATAAACCTTGGATTCAGTGTGTTGCTTAAACTGGTTTTCATTTGTGATTCGTATTTTGGTTGCA
>DATBYR010000131.1:0-17407 GCA_036513565.1 Methylocella sp.
GAACTCCGCTCGCAAAATTTCGATGGGAACGCGCACCAAGCCACCTTGCAATTGCACGAGGCATTGATTGAAGGAGGTTCGGCTATACATGGCCGCGAAGAGGCCAAATGCGCCTTCGTTCCCAATGTTCGCGGTCTCGATGGCCGCGCCGCTCGCTAAAACCGTCAACAGCGAGAGAACGGCGCCCTTCGGGAAGTAGACGTACTCAAGAAAGCCGCCCGCCTCGCATACAACGTCGCCAAGCACGAGGGCGATCGGTTGAACGTGGGGGTCGATCCGCGCGCGGCTGGTCGGCTCAAAGGCGTCGAGCAAACGATTGGTATGCGCGCCTGGCTGGAGCCATGATCTGCGTCCGGGAGCATCGGTTCTTTTCTGGTCCATAGGCGAGGATAGCACAGTACCTGAACTTCCCAAACCAAATAAAGGTGGATGACGGGGCTTTATTGTCACTCGTTTCAAATCATTAAGCTTCGCAATGTCAGGGCAACACATTTCGGGCCGGTGGCTCGATAACCACGGCGGCGGTCCTGTGTCGACAACTGTGGATTGTCTAATTTTTTTGCTGTTTCGTGGAGCCGGCAACAGACATGGGTAAAATATTATGACACATTTCATATTCTATCAAATATCAAAGAGTTAAGAGGCAAATAATGGCTGAACAGAAACCCGCCGACACTCGCATTGAAGGCGCGACCAACGATGTCGCGATCGAGGGAATCATCCCGGCAGTCGAAACCATCCAAGCTTTCGCTCGCGAAATCGCGCAGATGTCCGGGCAAGCGCTTGTCCGCACGAATCAGCACATCGAAAAGCTTCGCAAAGCGGATCGCATGGAAGAGGCTGCGGCGATCCAGGCGGATTTTTTGAAAGAGTCTATGGAACATGCGGTACAACACACAAGAAAGTACATCGAAATGCTGGCGACCTTCCCGCACGAGCTGGTGCGGCCGGTAACGTGGCAGTAGAGATAGCCGAGGCAGCCAGGCACGCCACTGCGGCGACGGCCGGGCGCCTTTCTGAAGTTGCCCCTAAAGCTTAAGGTTACGGCCTCCCGAACCGTGGTCCGCAAGAAACTCTCCGGCGGGTCGGCGTCGAGCGTTGTCAATCGAGGGTCGAAGCGGGACTGCGTCGCGCAATAAGGACAGAGGATCGTGTCCGCCTCGCCCATATTGATGAAGACGTGCGGCGGCTTTGGTTAGGCGATGGCGGCGGAGAGGCCGTCCTTCCACGTTATTAGAGTGGGGCCTTAGGCATAGGCGCTAGACGTGGCTCGGTAACCATGGCGGCGATGCTGTTTCAACAACTATGGTTTGTCAACTATGGTTGTCTAATTTTATTTTCTTTTTGTGGCGTAGACCACAGACATTCGTGAGATATTATGAAAAACGTTTTGTCGCTATGAGAATTCAGTGAGTTAAGAGGAAAATGGCTCAACTCCATCAGCGCGCGCAGGCAAACCCGCCGACACTCGCGGCGATATTGCCTATGCGTCAATTTTTCACAGCTTTGTGATGGCATACGTCATTTAAATTTCGTGAACCCACTGATGCTTAAACCCATTTTACCCATTTGGGGGAAGCGCGCGGCGAAAAAGGGGGTCATGATGCGGCTGATAGTTACAAGGGATCTGAACATCATGCGCGGTTCAACTGACGTTAAGGAAAAGTATATCCGTCTCCAAACCCATTTGGGGGAAGCGCCGAACCTGCGCGAAGATCATACTCCCGCCGATGCTCGACGGGATGGTCAAGACATGCGAGAACCCGCTGAAAGAGAACTCACTGAAAGAGAACTCACTGAAAAAGAAGCCAAGGGAAAAGATACTCGTCGCCTGATTGTCGAAGTAGCGGAGCGGCTGTTCCGGCAGCTCGGCTTCCAAAAGACGACGGTCGCCGATATCGCACGCGAGCTGCACATGTCTCCGGCGAATGTCTATCGCTTCTTCGGGGCGAAATCCGAAATCAACGCGGCTGTCTGCATGGACCTCCTCGGCAAGATCGAAGCCGAGGCGAGGAAAATCGCGGTGTCTCGCGCCGCCGCCCTCCAAAGAATGCGCAACTTGGTCTCGTCCGTCGAAAAGGCATATTACAAACAGTACATGTTCGACCGCAAGTTGCACGAGTTGATCGAAGCCGCCATGACCGAAAACTGGACGATCATGCGCGAGCACAACCATCGCATGACCGGGATGCTCGAACAGATAATCGCTGGTGGCATGGCGGCAGGCGAGTTCCGTCCGGGAGACGCGGCGCTCGCGGCACGCCTTGTCAACACCGCTTGCATCCGCTTCTGTCATCCGCGCCTAATGGCGGAATACGAGCAGGAGCCGGAACCGGCTCTCGACCACATGCTCGATTTTTGCCGGGCCGCGCTCGTCCGGGAGCCCGTGTGAACCGGTAGCCGCCCGGGAAGGGCCGTTCCGTCACAATTAAGACTGGCTGTCCGCCGCGGCAGGCGGACATGAATCGCGTGGCGGAACCGCTCTTCAAATCAATCTTCGCGGATCGAGGAAGTCGCTCTCCCGTTCTAACCTCCGCACCGGCGGTGGTTATCGAGCGGGCGTCCGCGCAATTGCTCCCTCTTTGCTGCATCTCCTTTGGTCATTCATGGTCGTGTCGCGCCGTTAGGTCTTCGCTGGATCGCTGTCTCGGAGAGAAGCTTGAGACTCAGAAAAGCTGGTCAAGCAAAGCCGTCTTCTGGTGCTAGCGCCAAACAACGGTGGCACCCGCTCGCCCTCGGCATTGAGCGCATCGGCTTCGTTTCCCTCCACATTCCCCTCGCCGTCGCCCTTGTCGCGGTCGCGCTCGCCATTGCCGCTGGTTTCGGCGTCACAAGGCTCAGGATCGACGATTCGCTCAGCCAATTGTTCCGTTCGGGCACGTCGGAATTCAAGCAATACGAGGAGGTGACGCGACGTTTTCCGTCGAGCGAGTTCGATGTGCTCGTCGTCATTGAAGGAAAGAAGCTGCTTGAGCGCGAATCGGTCGAGAAGCTGCGCGATCTCGTCACCGACCTTCAGCTGATCGACGGTGCGCGCGGCGTCATCTCGATTTTCTCGGCGCGTCAACCGCCGGAAAACGGTGGGATTCCGGCGCCGCTGTTTGCAGATCAGCTGCCTGAAGCCGCCGCTTACGATGCATTGGTCCGGCGCGTGATGGGCAATGAGATCATCCGAGGCAAGCTTTTGTCGAACGATGGCGAACTTACCTTGGTCGTCCTCGCGCTCGATCCATCCGTCGTCGAGAGCAATCGGCTGCGCGATGTCGTCGGCGAAATCCGCGCGAGGATGGCCGAGGATCTCGCCGGTGCGGGACTAAAGGCGGAGCTATCTGGCGTTCCGGTGATGCAGCTCGAAATCCGTAATGCGGTCGAGCGCGACAGGATAGTCTACAATACGATCGGGTTCGCCGCCGGCTGCCTCATCGCGATCCTTTTTTTCCGCCGCGTTTCCTTCATGATCATCGCGGCTGGTCCGCCGCTGATCGCGATATTGTTGGCGCTCGGCGCGCTCGGCTGGCTCGATTTCCGTCTCAATATGTTCCTCAACGTGATGACACCTCTCATCATGGTGATTAGCTTCTCCGACAGTATGCAGCTTACCTTCGCCACGCGCGACCGGTTGCTCGCGGGCGAAAGCAAATTCGAGGCATTGAACAATGCGATTCTGATCGTCGGGCCAGCTTGCGTTCTTACGCATGCGACGGCGGCTCTGTCCTTCGCGGCCTTGCAGTTTTCCAGCTCGGACCTGATACGAAGCTTTGGCGAGGCGGGCTTCATCGCGACGATCATTGCGCTGGCCGCCGTCCTCGTTCTCATGCCGCTTCTAGGTGTTCTATTGTTGCGCGACGAGAGTGCGTTTGCAGCCCAAATCGCCCGCTCGGATTTCGGAGTCGAGGTGCTGAGACGATTTTGCGGCTTTGTTGCCGCGCGCATGGTCCGCCGTTCCGGGCTTTACAGCCTGGCCGGACTGATTGTTGTCGCCGGGCTTGGCCTCCTCTACGCGAGCCTTGAGCCGAGGTACAGGCTCGCCGATCAAGTGCCGGACAAACAACAAGCGGTTGCCGCAAGCAACCGTCTCGACGCCAAACTCACAGGGGCCAATCCGATCGATGTCTTGATCGAATTTCCGCGCGGTGCATCACTCTACGCGCCGGAAACTCTCGAAGTTATCGCCAAGGTTCATGCTATTCTCGAGAAACAAGCCGGGGTCGGCAACGTCTGGTCCATCGAGACATTACGCCGGTGGCTCAGCGAGGCGGGCAAACCAGGCGCCGGCATCCTGAAGCAATATGTCCATAAGTTGCCCGAACATTTGACGCGGCGCTTCGTTTCGGCGGGGGAGGACGCCGTGGTCGTGTCTGGCCGCATACCCGACGCCGACGCGAGCCAGCTTCTTCCCGTCATCGACGCATTGGATGGTTCGCTCGCGGAGGTCCGCGCTCGTCACCCTGGCTACAGGATCTCGGCGACGGGTCTTTCAGTGATAGCCGCGCGAAACAGCGCCAACATGATCGAAAAATTGAGCCGCGGCTTGACGATCGAGTTCGCGTTCGTCGCCGCATTCATCGGCGCCGCCTTCCGTTCCTTCGTCGTCATGCTGGCGAGCATACTTCCAGGAATTTTCCCCGTCGTTGCCTCGGGCGCCTTACTCCGCATCATGGGACAGGGCCTGCAATTCGCAAGCGTGGTAGCGCTGACTGTTTCGTTCGGATTGGGATTAAGCGCAACAATTCATTTCCTCAACCGTTTGCGCCTGGAGGACGAACCCGGCCAGGATCCCGGAATCGCTGTCGAACGGGCAACCATACTTGTCGGTCCCGCCCTGATTTTAACTTCGGTGGTGCTTGCTTGCGGGCTGGTGGTGACGGTCTTTTCCGACCTCCCGTCACTGCGCCTCTTCGGATGGCTGAGCGCATTCGCCATGATGGCGGCCCTGACCGCCGATCTCTTCATTTTGCGGCCAACAGCCATGTTCCTGCTCAGGCTTAGTCGCCGCGCCGACTCATGACGCGACCAGCAACGGGTGGCAAGGAGATAGCGGATCTTATCCTTTGCGCAGAGCGATCGACACGGCAGCCACGCCGGCGTCGCCTTGTGGTCTTAGCGTGACCGACTGCTTATCGCCATGGGTTCGCACGTCGAGACGGGCAGTGAAGCCGGCGCCAGCCACATTGGCCAAGATCTCCGCACCGCTGGCGCGGCCGGAAATATTTCCCGCGATACCGCGGGTCGCCTCGGCCCAGGAGCCGGACAGCGAGCCGCCTTCGGAAATAACGTTGCTGCTGATTTCCAGCCGGTAACTATCGCTCGCGCAGCGCAGAGTTTGCTGAACCGCCTTGCCGGCGGGATTAACCGCATAGGTCGCCTTGCAGCGAATCCGTTCGGTGGCGCCATTCGTCATGGCGATGGTGCCGGCACCCGACCAGTGCCCGGATAATCCGACGAATGCGGCTTCTGAACCCGGCTCCGCATGCGCCTGCGCCGAAATGAGCAAAATTGCGGATGCGAACAGTGCCCCTTTGAGGCAGCTAGCAGAAGGTCTCAAAAACCAGAATGCCATGAATTTCGCTTTCGAAAATGTTGAATGCGTTAGGCAAGGTTACATTGGCTTGCCAATCCAATCACGCAATAGCCCATTCAAGCCCATTGATCGATTTAACGCCGATACTTTGGTTTCGTTGCATGGTGTAACGCCGCATATCCTTAAAAATTTGCCCTGGGCTTTGGCAATGCCTCACGACGCAACCCTGCCTCTTGATTGGGTAAGCCCGAGCCCGAAAATGACGGCCGATAACAAGGCGATCGCCGCGCCCGCGATGCCCACATTAACAAAAGCAAGGTTCATAAGCGTGACGAGGCAGGCTCCCGCCGCCGCTGCGTAGAACCAGTCGCGGCCACGGCGTGAAGCGCCGTGCAAAAGCACGAACACCGCGAACGCCGCCGCCACGACGGAAATCCAAAGCGTCGCCTTGCCCATCTCGATCGAAAGCTTTGCCGCCGCTGTAACGGCTCCAGCGGCGCTAGAACCGGAGTTGCTTGCCTGATAGATCGGCAATAAGGCGCCGAAACTGCCCGCCCCATCACCGAAAAAAGGTGCATCGCTCAAGAGGCGCTGAGTGAGTTCGACGGCCGCCGTGTCTTTTTTAACGAAGGCGAACCGCGGGTCCGGGTCGCTCGCCGCCACCGTCACCACGGCAGCAGCGATGACGGTCGCCGTGACGCCAATCGCGGCGGCGCCCGCACGGCCGAGAACCCAGCGGCGAATCGTGACGACGGCGCAGAACGTCAGGAACCCGGATGTCGCCGCGAAGGCCAGGGAGCCGGATCTTGTCGCGGCGACCGCGCCCGCGCAGATTAAGAAAGCGGCCAAGCAGGCAAGCGACGCAAGCAGAAGCTTTTTTTGGGTTTGGCCGGGGATGTACCGGCGTGTCTCGTGACGCTCAAGGACGAGGAGGGCGCAGGCGGCCGAAAGAGTTACGCCAAGACAAGCACAATCGAGCGCTTCTTCACGCATCGCGAGGAAGCTGAAACCGAAAAGATCATGAAAGAGGGCAGCAAAGGAAATCACAACGGTAGCCGCGGCCGTGCCAATCAAAACCGACTCGGCCCGCTCGCGGTTGATCGCGACTGCGGCTGCCAGCAACATCGCGCCGATAGCCGAAAGGTAGCGCGCCAAAGCGATCGCCGTGGCGCCGATGTCAACACTGACGCTTCCGGCAACTCCATGAGGGAAGCCGGCGCTTACGCTCGTCCAGACTGGGTTTGCCAGAAACGGCAGTGGCAACATCTGCATTATCATCAAAACCACCGGGAAACCGGCGACGATGAGGAACGGCCGGGAAACCACCGTGGCCATGTGCTGGGCCTCGCCCGGCGGCAATTTGACCGAAACGAGAATGAGGCCGGCCGCGAGAAGCAACGGAATGAGACAGGGAATAACAGGTCCATCCACGGTAACGATCGCGGGACAAAGGCTGAGAAGACCAAGGAGAATGGCAAGCGCGGCGGACATGGGATTTGCTTTTATCTGGAAAGAATTGAAAATGGCCTAATTCCGCCTTGATATCGCAAAGGCATCCGCAAGTCACGGCGCGCTCGCCGGCAGGCGTTCGTGTCAAGCCTTGAGTTAGGCGCGGGCCGGGAAAGGCGTGGCGGTCAACGCCGCAGTTCACCAACGAGGCGGAGAAAGCGCTCGCCCATCTGCTCCCCTGCAACGGCGAAGACCAAATGCCGCGGCGTTTCCTCGCGGAGGAATGCCTCGCGGCGGGCGTGACCGGCCGAATTAAATGCAGGGGCAAGGTTTCGATCCAGCCTCGCGCGGACCGGCCTCCAGTTGAAACGGCACCGACTTGATAAACGGATGAAGGTTGACGATTTATCACTGCAGGTTCAAGTTTTCCCTGTTCTAGCCCTGGCTTAACGCCAGGAGTTTCGCTTTGTTATTGAGCAAATGGAGCCCATAGAGGCGTGCCATGAGCGGCGGAAAAGAGCTTATTGCCCTGATCGACTTGATCTACGAGGCCGTGCTCGACAATGATCTCTGGCCGAGCGTGCTGATAAAACTTGCCGACGCCGTTGGCGCGGCGCACGCTGTCATGCCGTCCGTGGATTGGCGTGCCAATATATTCGCCACCATTGCGCCGCGCGACGACCCCGATTTGGTCGCCTCGTACAAAGAATATTGGGCGTTCCGCGATCCGCTTTTATCGCGAGCCATGCTCCGCCCGGTGGGGGAAATCAATACTCTCGATAGCCTCATGCCGCGGGATGAGTTCGCCGCCACCCCGGTCTTTAACGAGTGGTGGCGGCCGGCCGAGTATAGTCTCGCAACGGCGGGCACCAATTTGGTGGTCGAAGATCAGTTTTCAGCCCTGGTCTGCGTTTCCAACGCCCCTGGCAAGGATTTTCTGACCGACGAGCAGTTGCGTCTCTTCGAAGCCGTTGCGCGGCACCTCGGCCGGGCGGTGCGCATAAATCGCCAGCTTTGGAAGCTGGAGCTCGCGAATCTCGCCGCGACGGAGCAAGTCGAGATGCTGCCAGACGGTGCAATGCTGGCCGACGCGTCGGGGAGAGTTGTACTCGCGAATGCCGTAGCGAAAGCGATGCTTGATGCCCGCGACGGAATATTTCTGTGCAATGAGCGTCTTGCGGTTGCCGGCAACCCGGATGCATTGCAAAAGCTGGTGGCCTCATGCGCGCGAAGGTCCGTGGGGATTGGCGGTCCCGGCGGTGAACTCAAAGTGCCGCGCGAGCTTCCCCGCCCGCCTCTCCAAGTGACGGTAGCGCCGCTTCGGTCTGCAATGCGCCTCGCCGATGTTCCCTGGATCGGCGTCGGCACTCCCGTCGCCATTGTCGTGGTGACCGACCCCGAGAGCGACCGGCGGCGGCGGCAGATGAATCTGCGCCGCCGGTTTGACCTGACCTTCACGGAGGCCGCGCTCGCCGCCGAGATTCTAAGAGGCGATGGCCGCAAGGCGGCCGCGCGGCGGCGCGGCATCTCCGATGCGACGGCGAAAACCCAACTCTCCAGCATTTTCGAGAAGACTGGAACGCACCGGCAAGCCGAGCTCGTCCGTCTCCTGCTCGATGCTGCCGGAGTGCAGGGTAGGGAACCATAAGCGCTTGCGGCGATGCAGGGGCTTAGGCTCATCGCGCCCCAATTGACAATTATCGTCATGGCCGGGCTTGACCCGGCCATCCAAACACCGAAGGCGAATGTCTGGATGCCCGGCTCAAGGCCGGGCATGACGTGAGAGTCAATCACAACGGGACTTGGTATTACTTCGCGCGGCACAAGAACGCCGCTGTCGTCGCCTTGGCCAACAAGCTCGCCCGGGCCTGTAGCGCGATGGCGCTTGCATGACGGAATAGGCGGAGCGTTTGCGAAACGCAAAAGCCAACAATGTTTGCTGGCGGTAAAAACGAGATGGCCTGACCGCCGGCCGGCGTCCTGGAAACCAGGTCCCAAATGTGGCGCTTTGACGCCGTGAAATTCATGAGGACCACGACGCGCGAATCTCCATCTTGGCCAGGCCCTATGGTCCTGAGACCGGATACGTCGTCGCAGACTGGCCAAACCAGATCGCGAAATCGCTTGCAAACGGGGCGGGCCATACGTTTTGGTAAGATTGACGCATCGTGAACCGCCGCATGGCGGGTGCCCATTAAAGCGCCGTCGATATATGCAAAAGGCAGCCCGACACCGTTGTCGCCGGAGGATGCGAGCTGCCCTTGGCGGCAAGGTGGAAATCCCCGGCCGACAATTTCAAATCGCCCATAGTGAGATCGCCTTCGAGGACGAGACATTCCTCATGGCCCTGGCCGTGGAGATGCGACTCATAAGTTGAACCCGGCAAGGCGCGCACGAGCATCGAACGCCGCTTTGCGGCCGGATCGTCGAAGAGGACCGAATAGGTCACGCCGGGCGACATCTCGATCCAAACGCCGGTTCCGGCGCGCCGGGTCAGCGTGCCAGAAAGTTCATCCCTCGCGCCGGCGTCGATAGCGGCAACGATCATGTCGAAAAGCCCGGCCGGCGGGGCTTGCTGCCGGGCGGCGAGATCGAGCGCGACAAAATTCTCTTGCCAAAGCTTGACTTTCGCTTGCAAGGCCGGGTCGCTGGAAAGCCTCGCCTCGATCGCCGCGCGCGCGGCCCCGCGCGAAATACCCAGCGCATAGGCGGCGGCGGTCTGGTCAAGATCCTCGGACATCATTTTCCCATACATAGAGCGAGTTCCCGCACCGCACGGTGAACCCATGACTTCACACTCCCCAGGGGAGCGCCCATTTGCGTTGCGAGTTCCTCATAGCTCAGACCGTGCAGATAAATCAAAGTGACGCACTTTCTATATTTTTCATTTAGCTTCTTTAGGCACTGCCGGACATCGGCCGCGATCACCGGATCGCCGGACGACCTTGGCTCGACCGCCGCCAGCACCCCAGCTTCGTCGAGCGAGAGGGAAGGCGGCGGCGCGGCGGCTATCCGACTCAAGGCGCAATTGCGGGTCACTACCGCCATCCACGCCATAGCATTACCCTTGGAAGCATCGAAAAGATGCGCCTTCCGCCAAATTCGCGTCATCGCTTCTTGAAGCATGTCCTGCGCCAGGTCGCGATCCCGCATCAGACGCACGCATATGGCGAACAGGACCGGCGCGGATTTGTCGTAAAGGGTCCGGAAAGCCTTGCGGTCACCCGAGGCGACGGCTTCAAGCAGGGTGCACAAATCCGCGTTCGACTCGAAAAGGACCGAATGAACCCGTGCCATAAGGCCGTTTCCATCGCGAAAAATCGGCCCGAAGCCGAAGCTGTCATTAGCAGTTTAGCGAATTCGCGCCTAGAGCTATTCAATTGCTCCCGCCGGGGATAATTACGATGGGAGTGAAAGCCAGACCGCCGCTGTTACGCACCGCGTGCATGCAAGGCGGCAGTGCGGTAGAGTAATGCGCATGGCAAAAAATTCCAGACCGGAGGGTTGCGGGTGGCGGGCACAGCTTTTGCCGAAGCCGGCCGCCGCCGTGCTTGCGGCAATGGCATGTTTACTCCTTCTGGCGGGCGGCAATCCCGCGCGTGCGCAATTCGACCCATTTGGCTGGTTCGAGCAATTGTTCCGGCCAAATCCGCCGCCGCGCCGCGCCGTAAAACCAAGGCCGGAAATCCGCCGGGCCGCGCCGCAACCATATCTGGCGCGGCCGAGGTCAAGCCGTCCGGCGGGAAAAGCAGGCGAAAAAGCCGTCGTGAAGGCGCAGCCCGCCGTCGCGCCTGCCTATTTCGTCGCGGTCCTCGGCGACAGCCTCGCTCAGATGCTGGCGCAGGGATTGAGCGACGCGTTCGAGAGCCGGCCGGAGGTCGCCATCCTGCGCAAGGCGAAGGAAGACTCAGGCCTTGTCCGGAACGATTTCTTCGATTGGAGCCAGGCCACGGGGGATCTGCTCGCGAGCGGCGAGAAAATCGACTTCGCCGTCATGTTGATCGGAAGCAACGACCGGCAACCCTTGCGCGACGCCAATGGCAGTTACGAGCCACGCTCGCCGGAATGGCAAGCGGCCTACACGCAACGGATCGAAACGATCGCGGCAATGTTCCGTGACAAGAAAATTCCACTCGTCTGGGTCGGCCTGCCGATCCTGAGAAGCGAGCGGCTTTCCGCTGATGCACTGGCCTTCAATGAATTTTATCGCACCTACGCCGAAAAATCGGGCGCGACCTACATCGATATATGGGAGGCCTTCGCCGACGAAGCAGGGAAATATCGTGCTATTGGCCCCGACATCAACGGTCAGACCGTGCGGTTGCGCGCGGCGGACGGGGTCCATTTCACCAAGGCGGGGGCGCGCAAGCTCGCGCATTTTGTCGAGCCCGCGATCCGCCGAAATCTCGACGAGGTGCTGCCGAACACTGCGCCAGCGCCGAATCCGGCGAGTGTTGCGAACCCCGAGGGCACGGAAATGCCCGCGAACGTGTCGGCTCTGCCTGGGAGCGAGGCCCCGCGCGCACCGAAACCGGTTGCCGGCCCTATTCTTCCTTTGACCGGCCCCGTTCTCGCGCCAGGCGGCGAACTCGCCACGCGAACGACAACCGCCGGGACAGCGAATAACGCCGCGCACACTTTGATCGAGCAAACCTTGCAACAGGGCAGTCCGCTCGCCCCAAAGCCGGGCCGGGCCGACGATTTCTCCTGGCCGAGAAACTAACGCGCCGGAAAAATATCCGCGTCATTCCGTGCCGCCCGCCGCCAAAAATCGCCGCCACATCTTATCGCGATGGAACGAACCGCCGCGCTTGCGCGTTAACCATGAGACAAATCTCAGCTTGGCCGACGAACGGGGTGCCAAACCGATGTTCAACTTCTCGACCTGTCATTTATTCGCGGTGGCCGGGTTTGCCGCGCTCGTCGCTACTGGCGCGCAAGCCTTCGACGGCGGCTCGCCCTCGGGGCTTATGAATCGTCAAGTCCAGCCGGTGAGCCTGCCAACCGATGTTCAGCGCGAGGTTCAGCCGACCCGCACGATTGTCGTCGATCCGACCGGCGAACGGGCCGGAACGATTACGATCGACAGCAAGAACCGCTATCTCTATCTGTCGATGGCGGGGGGCCGGGCGATGCGCTACGATGTCGGGGTCGGACGCGAGGGCTTTGCGTGGTCCGGGCGCGCCCACATCGGCCGCCGCGTCGAATGGCCAAGCTGGACGCCCCCCGCCGCCATGCTGAAACGCCGCCCGGATCTGCCGCGCGTCATGGAAGGCGGCCTCGCCAATCCGCTCGGCGCCCGCGCCATGTATCTCTACAACGGCCACGGCGACACCATGTTTCGTATTCACGGCACCAATGAGCCCGATACGATTGGCCGCGCGGTCTCCTCCGGCTGCATCCGCCTCCTAAACGACGATGTCATCGATCTTTATTCGAGGATCAAGGTCGGCGCGCCGGTTGTCGTGCTCTGAAAGCTTGCTAATTGTTTGATGTGAATCGAAACCGGTTTGGCGGCTTGCCAAACCGGTTAATTTTTGCTTTCAAAGTCGGCTAGCCGGTGCAAAACCGTCGAAAGCCGCGGCCAGCTTTTGCCGTTTGTTGAGAAAATCATGCGCCTTGTAAGTAGAAAGCGAATCCCGAGTCTCGACATGCGTGCAAAACAAATTGGCTTTACCGCCGCGTGGGGGGCAGGTTTCGTCCTGGCCCTGGTCTTTCTGATTCCGGCGGCGCCGGCGTTCGCGCAATGGCGCAATGATGGCGCCTATCAGGCCTATCCCGGCTATCCGCCTTACGCTTATCCGGCCTATCCCGACGGTTATTCCGCCTATCCGGGCGGTCCACCGCACGCGCCGCGCTACCGCGCCCACCCCTATGCCTATGGCGCGCCCTTTTACGAAGACCCCTATGGGTCAGGGCCGCGCGGCCAATCCTATGGCGGCGACGATCTCGAACTCGGCGTCAATTTCAACCAGAAAACCGCCGCGATGGTGCAAAACCCGACCAGTGAGCCGGCTGGCACGATCGTGATCGACACAAGCTCGCGGCATTTGTACCTTGTGCAACCCGGCGGCGGCGCCATTCAATATGGGATCGGCGTCGGCCGCCAGGGGTTTGCGTGGAAAGGCGTCGCGCGGGTCGGCCACAAGTCCGAATGGCCGCGCTGGATTCCGCCCAAGGAAATGCTGAAGCGCCGCCCCGATCTGCCGGAAGAGATGGAGGGGGGGCTCGATAATCCGCTCGGCGCCCGCGCGCTTTATCTGTTCCAGGGCACCAAGGACACGCTGTTTCGCATCCACGGCACCAACGAGCCGGATTCGATCGGCAAGGCTGTGTCCTCCGGCTGCATCCGGATGATGAACGCCGATGCCATCGATCTCTATGAGCGGGTCAAGGTCGGAACTAGGGTCGTTGTTTTGTAGCGGCTTTATCGGGGCAGGACCGTCGATCCCATCAAAAAGCTATCGACGGCGTGCGCGGCTTGGCGGCCCTCGCGGATCGCCCAGACGATCAGGGATTGGCCGCGCCGCATGTCGCCGCAGGCAAAAACCTTGGGAATCGAGGTATTGTAGCTCATCTCATCGGCCGCGACATTGCCACGCGGATCGAACGCGACGCCGAGACTTTCCAAAAGCCCCTCATGCACCGGCGAAACGAAGCCCATGGCGAGCAGCACGAGATCGGCCCTGAGCTCGAAGGCGCTGTCCGGAATTTCCTTGAAATGCGCGTCGAGCCGCACGCAGACGAGTTTCGTGACGGCGCCATTCTCGCCGCGCAATTCCTTGGTCACAACCGAAAAATCCCTTTCCGCGCCTTCTTCCTGTGAGGACGACGTGCGCATCTTCAAGGGCCAGTCCGGCCAGGTCAGAAGCTTGTTTTCCTTATCCGGAGGACGCGGCATGATTTCGAGCTGGGTCACGGAAAGCGCGCCCTGGCGGATCACGGTTCCGATGCAATCCGATCCCGTGTCGCCGCCGCCGATCACGATGACGTGCAAGGCCGAGGCAAGGATCGGCGCATTGCTGTGGATCGGCTCCTTGGCGATGCGGCGGTTTTGCTGCGGCAGAAATTCCATCGCGAAATGCACGCCAGAGAGATCGCGCCCTGGAACCGGGAGATCGCGCGGCACTTCGGCGCCGCCGGAGAGAACGATCGCGTCGAAGCGTTCGAGCAATTCCGCCGCCGCGAGATCGATCCCAACATTCACGCCATTGTGGAAATGCACGCCTTCCGCCTGCATTTGGACGATCCGCCGGTCGATCAGATGTTTTTCCATCTTGAAGTCGGGAATGCCATAGCGCAGCAAACCGCCGGGCTTGGCGTTTTTCTCGTAGAGATGGACTTCGTGCCCGGCCCTAGCGAGCTGCTGCGCGCAGGCAAGCCCCGCCGGTCCGGAGCCGACCACCGCGACCGTCTTGCCGGTCTTCGCCTCGGCGGGTTCGGGTTTTATCCAGCCGTTCTTCCAGGCGCGGTCGGCGATCGCGCATTCGATGGTTTTGATGGTCACCGGACTGTCGTCGATGTTCAACGTGCAAGAGGCTTCGCAAGGCGCCGGACAAAGACGGCCGGTGAATTCCGGAAAATTATTCGTCGAATGAAGATTGCGCGAAGCCTCCTCCCAATCGGAGCGGTAGATGAGATCGTTCCAATCGGGAATCTGATTGTGGACCGGACAGCCGGTGTGGCAAAACGGAATGCCGCAATCCATGCAGCGCGCCGCCTGATCCTTGGTCGCTTCCTCGGAAAGCGGAATCATGAATTCCTTGTAATTGCGAATCCGGTCGGAGGCCGGCACGTAGCGCCGGTCGCGCCGGTCGATTTCAAGGAATCCCGTTACTTTGCCCATGCGTTAGCTAAGGCCTTGACGCTGCCGAGCCGATATAAACCCAGACTGAGGGGTTATTTGATAGTAGCGTTCTCCACGCAGAACGGCACATCGTAAAAGACCACCGTGGGCGTTTCAAATTGGACGCCACGCGGGTCACAGACAAGAGCACCGTCTGAGTCCCTGCGGACTACGAAGTGCCAGTTAGACGCAGGGCGCGCCATATTTACTGTTGCGCAAAAATCCTTTGGGTTATTGCTGGGTTCGCACTCCGCTTTTTTCCACATGGTTGTCTTTGTTTCACAACGATCAAACTCGGCCGCTCCCTTAGGGAGCGGGGGAGCTTCACCGGGTGGCTGGGGCGCCTTCTGCGGGTCACATCTCTTCTTGTTGTTAGCACCGGCTGGTGCGGACATTAAGGCCACTAGGGGAATGACTAGGACCAGGGATTTCATCGCTTTTTTCATTGTCTCCTCCAACAATTACATTTTGAATTAACCTCCGGTTGTGAGGGTCTACTCACACCCGTACTTTAGCACCCGGGCGAACTGACAAACGGCAATGGCTTGGCAAAAGATCCCGCTGCAACCGCGCCACCCAATCCCATCGGGGGCCGCATGGACGTCTCGTCAGTCATTCCGCCGCGGCGACGCTGCCGTGCCCGCTGAGGGATCAATGTAGATACGTACTTCCCTTCTTACAGTCTTCCACCCTGATATCGGGAGCACCAGCAGCCTGGGACCCTGTCAGTTCACAAACAGGTATTTTTCTCCCTCCAATCACTTCTTGAACGATAGTGTAGATCCAGATGGTATCGGATGGAGCAACCTTGCCGCCAGGCCCGGTCAAGAGGGGGACCAGCTCGCAAAAGTTTTCTATGGTATTACTCTTTTCGCATCGTCCCGAGGTCCAATGCGTCACCTTAGACGTTGGATTACTGCCATTAGCCCTACATTCGGAAAGCGGCGGTCCTTCAGCGGGTTTCTGAGGCGGAATCGCCTGAGCTGCACAAATCATGGAGTTGTTCGCACCGGCTGGCGCGGACATTAAGTCCACCAGGGGGATCGTTAGGAGTAGGGATTTCATCGCTTTCTTCATTGTCTCCTCCAACAGTTACATTTTGAATTAAAATCCCGGTCGGTGGGTGTACGGACACCCGATTTTAGCGATCGGGCGCAATGACCAACACCAATGGCTTGGAACAAGTTCTCACGGCCGCCACCCAATCCTATCGGGGCCGGGGGCCGCATGGACGTCTCTTCCGTCATT
Source organism: Methylocella sp. (assembly GCA_036513565.1). Taxonomy (GTDB): domain Bacteria; phylum Pseudomonadota; class Alphaproteobacteria; order Rhizobiales; family Beijerinckiaceae; genus Methylocapsa. Next base: position 16,065 of record DATBYR010000131.1, read on the forward strand.
CCGCCGCGGCGAGACTAGGCGCTCCCCCCTTGGCGATCAGTTCCTCGATTGCGCGGCGGTACTCGACCGGCATGACCTTGCGGAACTTGGGCTTGTACTCGTCCCATTGTTCGAGAATGTGGCGGGCCCGCGCCGAATTCGTATAAAGGGCATGGTTCGAGATGAGCTGATGCAGCCGTTCGGCGTCGAAACGGGTCATGTCGCCCATGACATCGACGCGGCCGTGGAAATCGAGGTCGCCGCCATGGTGATAGTTCTTCAGCATCAAGTCTTCCTCCTCGACGACCGGCTCTAGTTCGACCATGGCAAGATTGCAGCGTTGCGCGAATTTGCCGTCTTCGTCGAGGACATAGGCGATGCCCCCTGACATGCCGGCCGCGAAATTACGCCCCGTCTCGCCGATGACGACAACGATGCCGCCGGTCATATATTCGCAGCCGTGATCGCCGGCGCCTTCGACGACCGCGATCGCGCCGGAGTTGCGGACCGCGAAACGCTCGCCGGCCACGCCGCGGAAATAGCATTCGCCGGCGATCGCACCATAGAGCGCGGTATTGCCAATGATGATCGATTTCTCCGGGGTAATCCGCGCTAGAGCCGGGGGATATACGATGATGCGTCCGCCCGAGAGGCCTTTGCCAACGTAATCGTTGGCCTGGCCCTCGAGTTCCAGGGTGACGCCGGCGGCAAGCCAGGCGCCGAAACTCTGTCCGGCGGTCCCCTTGGCTCTGATATGGATCGTGTCGTCTGGAAGCCCGGCATGGCCATAACGGCGCGCGATCAACCCTGACAACATCGCGCCGGTGGCGCGGTCAGTGTTGTTGATCGCGGTCTCGATGGTTACCCCGGCGCCGGTTTCAATCGAGGCCTTGGCCGCCGCGATCAGCTTGCGATCCAGCACTTTTTCGAGCCCGTGATCTTGCCGGGTCGAATGAAAGATCGCTGGACCTTGTGCCGCTGGCTTGTGGAAGAGCTTCGAGAAATCAAGCCCGCGCGCCTTCCAATGCGCGATCGCCTGTTGCTCGTCGAGCATCTGCATTTGTCCGATCATATCGTCGAACGAGCGATAGCCCATCGTTGCCATCAACTCGCGCACTTCCTCGGCAACAAAGAAAAAGAAATTGATCACGTGCTCGGGCTGACCGGTGAACCGCTTGCGCAGAACAGGGTCTTGCGTCGCGATGCCGACCGGACAGGTGTTTAAATGGCACTTGCGCATCATGATGCAGCCGGCGGCGATCAGGGGCGCCGTGGCGAAGCCGAATTCGTCGGCGCCGAGCAACGCGCCGATCACGACATCGCGGCCGGTGCGCAGGCCGCCATCGATCTGCACCGCGATCCGC
>DATBYR010000132.1:0-20194 GCA_036513565.1 Methylocella sp.
TCTCGCTCACCGAGGCGATCGACACGACGACGCCTATGGGCTCGTTCATCTTCCATATCACCGCGGCGCTTGCCGAACTGGAGCGCTCAATCATCCGGGAGCGCACCCGCGCCGGTCTCGCGTCGGCCCGCGCGCGCGGACGCAAAGGCGGCCGGCCGAAGAAGCTCAACGATCGCGAGTAGCGTGCCATCCGCACGCTTGTGGACGCTCGCGAACTAACGATCGCGGAGATCGCCTCGCAGTATGGGGTGAGCCCGGCGACGATCTACCGCCAACGTGGTCTGGTCTAAAGGTGGCAACGATTTTCGCATGGCCCGCTCCTTTTGGCTTGAGCCACGCGCCGCACCCGTTGCAGTCATAGAAAAACTGGCACGCGCAGTCAGCATCGTTTCCGCTTGGGCGTGCCGCAGTTCGGACTAGGGCATTTTTCGTCTCTGGTTGGCGTTGTCGTGATCGCCCGAAAGCTAACCTACGGAAATTCCGTGGCTATTCCAGAGATTGCCAAATCCAAAAATATGAGGCGATATCGGAAGGATTCGTGGCTGGGGCGGGAGGATTCGAACCTCCGCATGGCGGAATCAAAATCCGCTGCTTCACGAAAGGCGCAAGTCAGAAATCGACGCCTTGAAGGTCGCGACGAACGCGCTCGAAGGCTGCCGTTGCCCGAATCCTTGAAGGTCAGTCATCACGGCCCGTAGGGTGCAGCGCCGGGCCCCCCCGGTTAGGAACCCTATTCTTAGCTTGACTTGCGCGGGCGGCGCCGCGCCCGATTCGTCGCGCAACTTATGAATTACCTAGGGGTAATGTTTGGGCCGGTGCGTTCACTTTGTAGGGTTTCGCGACGATCGATATTGGAACGCCGTTCGAGTCTTTGGTCTCCCAGATTTTATTCATCGCCGGTGGGATAGACGCGCGGCGCGCGAAACTGACCTGGCGGATTTGATCATTTTCGCGACTGGCGACTGGACGCAAGTGCCGTCTAAATTCGACGACAACGACTTAGACGAAAGTTGGCTGGTGAAATGAAACCCAACGAGCAGATCGTCGCCGAGATAACGGCGCTCATGGCGGACGTCTGGCTTGCCGCGTGCGACCGCCTCGTCATAGTTCAGACGTTGGTCCCTACCAAGTTCATGGTGATAGACCACCGGCAAGGAACAAGGTTGTTTGGGCCGGCGTCCGGCGACGAGTGCCGCCTATTTATCCACCCGTCGGCGGCGCTCGACGTCTTGCGGGCCCTCGGAACTACGCCGATAGCGGACGTCGCCATAAGCGTGGCGGACAACGGTTACGCGCTGAATGGGTGACGGGGAATGAACGCCTCATGGCCCGCCGACAAGGTTGAGCGCTGGCCGGTCGCCAAGCTTGTCCCCAATGCGCGCAATACGCGCACCCACAGCGACGAGCAAGTTACCCAGCTTGCGGCCTCGATCGAGGAGTGGGGCTGGACGATCCCGGTCCTGGTCGAACGAGGCGGGCGGCATTATCGCCGGGCACGGCCGGGTGCTCGCGGCGCATCGGCTCGGTATCGAAGACGTGCCCGTCATGGTCGCGGCAGGCTGGTCCGAAGACAAGAAGCTGGCTTACATGCTCGCGGACAACAAGCTTACGCTGAACGGCGAGTGGGACTTGGACCGGCTTGCGATCGAGATTGCGGAGCTTCGTGCATCCGATTTTAACATTTCGCTGATCGGGTTCAGCGAGTCCGAGATTGACGACCTTTTGAAGGCCGACGAAGGCGGCGCAGATACCGGCGACGCCGGGGCGCTGGCCGAACGGTTTATGATCCCGCCGTTTAGTGTGCTCAATGCCCGCGAGGGCTGGTGGCAGGAGCGCAAGGCGGCGTGGCTGGCGTTAGGGATTCAAAGCGAGCTCGGGCGCGGGGAGAACATGCTCGGCATGAGCGCGTCGAACGACGTCTATATGTACGACAAGAAGAATTACACCAAAGCGAACGCGATTCCGGGCGGCGCGCCGATGCCGCTCGATCGCGCCAAGGTCGCCAAGGCGGCCTTTAATTCAAACGATCGCATGAGGGCGCCGCACCACACGAGCGGTGGTCGCAAGCCTACCGCCGAGCCGGGCGGCAGCAAAATGCCGGCGACCGACTACCGCAAGAGCCACGCGCGCGGCGACGGGCGGGGGAGGGCGATTGACCCGCAAGGCTAACGCGATGCCGGCCGGCGGCGGCGGCGGCTGGAAGGCCATGAACGAATCCATGGCGGCGAACCGCGCCAAACGGCAAGGGAATGGGGCGACGACCGGCAACCTCACCTTCGTCAAAGGCAATCGCGCGGCCGAGGATTTGGACCCGGTAAGCCAGCAAATCCTTGAGGTCGCGGCGACCGGCACCTCGATCTTCGACCCGGTGCTGTGCGAACTGGCCTACCGCTGGTTTTGCCCGCCGGGCGGCCTGGTGCTTGACCCCTTCGCGGGCGGCTCGGTGCGCGGCATCGTCGCGGCGAAATGCGGGCGGCGCTATATCGGGATCGACCTAAGCGAGCGGCAATGCGAGGCCAATCGAGCCCAAGCCTGGGCCTTTCGTCGACGAACTGGCGGGGCTTGGCGGCCTTAGCGACTTTGGGGGCCTTAGCGGCCTTGGCGGCCATGGCGGCCCTGATCGCGGCCGATCGAATTTTGTAGGTGCCGTCGGTAACTTTATAGACGTCAAACTCGCTCAGGCCGGCGGCCTTCGCCGCGCGCCGCGCGTTGCTCGCGTTGCTGTAGGTTTTTTCTATAGTCATGGTCTTGCTCTCCTGGTTATGGCCGAACCGCTCGCGCAATGCGGCGCCGGCTTCGATTAGGGTCTCGGCGTCTCTGCCGATTTGCGCATAGAAGCGTGGGTTCTCGTAAGCTCCCTGTGCGTCGAGGATAGCCGCGCGGTGCTTGTCAAGCCGCGGCAGGCGGGCGGCGATTCGGACCGCGTTGCGCCAATCGCCTGCGGCCATGTGGCCCCGGATGATTGAGGTTTTTGTGCGGGGGTCGTGCGGCTTGGCATTGTTCATGTTCTCCAGAGTAACGAGAGACCGAAAAACTGCGAGCCACAGACAAAAATAAATCTCGAAAGCGATAGCCATGGCCGAAGGCATAACCGGGCAGAGCCTCGCGGGTCTGCTTGATCTCGAGATGACATCGATCACGGCACTTGCGTGTTCAGGGATCGTTGTCGGCTCCGGGGTCCGGGGGCGCTATCTTCTCGCGCCGTCGGTCCGCAACTATGTGCGGCATTTGCGGGAGATCGCGGCCGCGCGGCAAGGCAATGAGCTGAACGCCGTCGACGAGAACGTGCGCTTGAAAATAGCGCAGCGGCAGAATTACGAGCTAAAGAATTCAATATTGTCGGGGTCCGCAATCCCATATGAGGCGATTGCGCCGGCATGGGCGCGCGTCGTCCGCGCGATCCGGTCCGCGATGATGGCCGTGCCCGGCAAGGCGCGTTTCCGGTTGCAGCATTTGACATCGCGCGATGCGGAAGTCATCGGCGAAATTATCCGCGATCAATTAGAGGCTGCGGCGTTGAGGGATCAGCCGCCGGCGATCAGCGGGGTGCCCACGCCGCCGCCTTAGCGAATGATTGACAATCAGATTGAACAGCTCATCAGGGGAACCACTCGGGCTTTTAAAACCGGTGCCGCGCCTTTCCTTGCCCGTCGGGGTCGAGAAAGAATTCCGGCTGCCCGAGCAAAGCAATTCGGCCCCGGCTTCTTGATGACACCCATGCATCAATTTGTCGAGGGATTGACCCTCCTCCTGTCATCAGAAGAGGCAAAGACTCGCTTGGGACGGGCCTTCGTTCGGAAGGCTTTCGACACCTGGCCGCTTTTTGCATTCCCGTATGACGAGGCAAATATCGACTGGACGACGGGCTCGGTCAAAATCCCAAAGAAGAAGGACCGATTTACCCCTTCTCACGTTCTGATTTTTACAACTATTTTCTTGAGGCCCCGCCGACTCAATCAGCACATGTCGAGGAGCCGGCGTTGCGCGAGGCGCGGGCCGCTCACATGCCTACAGAGACAAGCGAACAACCGCGCGAACATCGGCCCATCGTGGACGAAAAACGCTCTGAGCTTGTAACGCTCAAACCCAGTTTATGGGGAAGAGTGTGGACTTGAAAGAGCATCACCCTCTGGAAAGGCAAGAGATGAACCATCTCGTTGTCTACTAGCCTGCCCCCCTGTTTTAGAGGCATTTCTAATCTTTGCGCAAAAAGGGGCCTCTCGAATAAGGCGAAGGGTACGCGGGGGCAACTTATTGGCCATAGCGTTATCCGAGGGCCAACAGAATCTAAACCCGCAAAAACCCTCGAACACGCGATAATCCGCCTTCAACCTTGCGAACCAATTTCTTTTCCTCGCTGGTCAGCCCCTCCAGGCTCCCGCTCACTGCCCCGTCCTCCTTGCAATCTCGACCGCCGCCCGGCCCCACATGGCTTTGAGTTCGTCCTCCCGCGGCGGCCCCGTTCGGCACCGGCTCTCCGAGGTAGATCATTTCGAGCTCAGTGTGGCTGCACCGGACGATGGCCCAAATGAAACACGCCGGATCGATCGTCCAGCCCGGCGGCCAGCATTAGTTGCGGGTCGATGCGGGACGATCCCCCTAATATCTCCGTCACGCGCGCACGCACACACACGCGTGACGGTACATTGCGGAAACCCTCCCGCATCGTCCCGCACTTGAGCTTTACCGTCAATCCAAAACCCGACATAACCCGCCATTACCTGCGGCCGGGTTCAATTCCCCTTTGGACAGTTGCGGGTGATGGTTTCACGGCAAAGCCTCCACAAAGTGATTTTCGTGTGTTTGTCCAGGGCACCACGGAAACTGTAACGGGTCTGGACAAGCTCGGTATCGAGCGTGATGATTTGGCCGGAAACCGCCCTCAACCAGTAGCCTAGCGATTTCGCGTCGAGGCCTTTCCCTTTCACAATTTCCGAAAGGGCGGCGCGAAACTCTGGATACACGAGCGGGTCGTCGTTGTAGGTGTGCTTCCGGGTGTTGACGAGATCGACAATCTCCGCCGCGGATTTTTCTTGCTCGCCGAATGCGGCCAGCCATTGCGCCGCGACTTGGTGCGTGGCAGCGAGACGCGAGTCCTGTTTACGAATTTCCTCCATAGTCGCGCAGGGGTCCGCGCAGGACAGCCAAATCAGCGGATCGCGGATCATGGCGCAGTACTGGGCATAACCGTTAATAGGATCAGCGTTGCGCGGACTCCCCGCCGCCATGAAGCCGCGGATAATGGTCAGCGCGGCGGCGACGTACCGGCCGCGCTCGGCCTTGATCATCCCAAGAGGATCGGTCTTGAACGTTCGCAGCTCCGGCCGTTCTTCTTTCGCGTCGAGCGAGCAAAGCAGAGTGCGGCGCCGAAGGTCGTCCACAACATGAAGGTTTATTCCGGTTGCCGTAACCAAGGACGCCGGGGCCACGGTCAGATTGCGCTGTGTCCCGAAGAGACGGACTTCTACCGCGGCTTGTGAAAGAATTTGCGCAAGCTTATCGCCTTCGAGGACGCCATTCATATTGTCGATGGCGATAACGCCAAAGCCTTTGAGCAGGGCGCTGTCGAGCCGCTTTTCGAATTCCTCTGGCGTCTTGCCGGGCGATACGACGGGCGCGCACTGTCCGGCCGCCAGCATGCAGAACAGGTCGACGAGATAGCTCTTGCCGGAGCCGAACGCTGGCGCCGTGATTGCGTGCATGAAGGCAAAATCGATGGCCCGGCGCAAAACCGCGGTCAGAAATCCGCTCAGAGCGACGGCCTTCGACGCGTCGTTTGTGAATGGAAATTCTTGAAGCAGATCGTTGAGCAGGTTTAGCGCCTCTTGTGCGTCCTCTTGCGTTGGCTTTTTCGGGATTGGTGGAAATGAGGTTCCAAGCGGATCCAAGTAAAGGCCGGTGCGCGCATCATATCCGCGGTTGTCGATGACCCTCCCGTTTGTGAGGATCAAAGGTGCTGAAACAATTCCCATGAGGGGCGGGAACCTCAGACGGGTCATGCGCCCTTGCAGCACCTTGATCACGGTCATTGGCGGATCAGTGCGAACCCACGCCTCTTCTTTTTTATTGAAGCGCAAATAGGTCGCGGAAGCGCTCGCGTCCTCGAGGATTGCATGTTCTGTTTGTTCGACGATTGCGAGGGCTGTGGCTTTCTTCTCGTCGGCGCCAATAACTTCTATCTCGGCGACCCGGACAATCTGGCCTTCCCGTTTATAAAGCCCACGATTCGCCGTAATAATGGCCGCCTCGGTCTCATCGACGAGCCGGGGTAATTCGCCAAGCGCGATCTTAATGATGGGATTTCCGCCGCTGCTCTCCCTCGCATAACCGCCCTCGATGTTGCTTGGCTTCACTGCCCGCGCCTCGCTCCAGCCTCCCTGATATCCAAGCCATTTCGCGACATGCTTGGCGACGTCATCGCCGAACGTTTCCGCCAGACGCGGGAAGCGCCGCGCCTTGCCGTCGGATCGGTTGGATTCGTCCCAGGCCTCGCTGGCCGCTTTTCTGACGTCTTTGACCTTCTCCCTCGGCTGGCCGCTTGCAATCGTGACAGCTTCGGCGAAGAGTTCGGTGTCCGGCCGGGAAACCCCGCACCGCGCGAGGAACCCGCCCAGCGTCAGCCCGGCGTCATGCCGGGCGCCCTTCGAGGGGAAGTGCCCCGCGAGGAGCGCAGCAGACGCCGCCCGCGCACCGTTGCTTCAAGTGTTCCCCGTCGGCCTGCGTGATTTCGGATGGCTCGTCCCAAGCGATCGGCTCGCCAGTTTCATGAGCACTGCCAGGGAAAACGGTCTGTGCGCCCTTGTCCCCGCCGCCAATTCTCAACTCGAGAATCATCTGCTCCTTGCGGTCTTTGCCCTTGCCGGTGGTGAACTTGAATTGGAGCGCGGCTTTGTCTTCGGTTTGCCAAAGATCGGATTGATAAAGCCAATGACTGCGCGGTTTAGAGGTTCGGCCGAAGCATTGTGTTCGCGGCAGGAAATAGGGCGCGGCGCGGATAGCCTCGGCGCAATCGAGATCGACGTCGGCAAGGCCGCCGGATGCCTTTCCGAGATGCACGCCGATGTTCTGCGCCTCGCCGTTGAAGTATTGGAGCGCGGTGTCTTCGGTGATCTGCAGCGTTTGCCAACCGTCCACCAATGGGCGTTTGCCCCTATAGGGGATGGGGATCACAGCCCAGCCTCGCGCGATATAATCAAGTGCGGTTCCTATCGGGGCTGCCGCCGCGGCGAGGCTCCTGCGGGTCTGCAAAAATGCTTCGAGTTCGGCGCAAACCTCGCAATCGTCGCCGTCTTCGGTGCCGCGGCGAGAACTGCTTGCAATTTGGGGGAAGCGGTCCTATTGCTGTTCATAGGCGCTGCTCTGTTTCTGTCGGGTTGCGTCTTGCATGTCTTCCTTGGCGGTCGGCATGTGGTCAGTCGGTCAGTTGTGAATAGCCTGCGGCGGGAGCGAATCCGCCGCGGGCTTTCGTTTGGCCGGCGCGGGCTTTTCGTTCGGCGGCGCGGTCATAAGGACCTGTAACCCTCTAGCCCGGTTTGCGCGCCGCAACGCGGGGCCGGGCTTTTCATTTGCAGGGTCATTGCGCATCAAGCCTCCCGCGCGAGAGGTTTGACAAAACGCGCGTAAGCCTTTGATTTCCAGTGGCGGGGTTTACAGCCTCTGTCAGGCTAAGGTATTGATTTACCGCGATTAGCGGCGGCCTCCAAAACCGGGGGTTGGGGGTTCGAGTCCCTCCTCTCCTGCCAATATAATCAAAGAGTTACGTACAGAACCTTTGTCCTCAAAACGCGATCGTGAAATCTTGGGGCAGGTATAGGGGGAGGCTCCGGAAGGCGGTGCTAAAATGAGAAGTGCCGGAAATATTGGCGGGTGTGTTCTAGTCTTGATTGGCGGGGTTTGGGCCTTACAAGGCCTTAACCTCTTGGGCGGGAGCTTCATGACGGGACAATTTCGATGGCTAATCATTGGAATAGCCGTGGCGATGACCGGCGTTGCACTGCTATTCTGGACAAACCGCCAGCATCGCACATAGGAGAGCCAACCGAATTGATCTTCATTGATGACAACGGCGAATGGCCCGGCATGCGGCCGCGGGGAGGTGCGGGCCGCATGACCCGCACCAGGTATCCATTCCGCCAGGCAGACATTGTCCGCGCGGTCAATGTCGTCCGGCATGACTTCCACGACGAATGGAACTGACCTGTCCGCTGAAATCGCAGAATGCCATCTCTTGGCGGCGAGTGTGGCGAGCGATCCACTCTTGTCAAATGATCGCTTTGCGACCGCCTTCGGCGGCGGCCTGAAGGGCCGCTCGCCGATAATCTCCGCCGTGAGATGAATGGCGAAATCCGACATTGACCGATGGATCAAATCTACACTTTTACAAATTATACGATCGGTCCAAAACCAAAAGCCTTGCGGTAATCGCTCGCGGACGGCGCCTACGTCATATTCAAGGCCGCCATGTAGAGGTCGAGAATGGCCTCCATCTCCTTGCGTTCGGAATGGTCCTGCTTCCGGATCTTGACGATCTCGCGCACGGTCCTCACATCGAACCCGCAGCCTTTCATTTCCGCGGAGACCTCGCGAATATCGCCGGAAATAGCCTTTTTTTCCTCCTCCAGCCGCTCCACCCTTTCGACGAATTGCGTCAGCTCCCGCGCCGCGACACGTGTTTCGGCGACAACTGCCGTCATCTGAAAGATTCCTTTGTTTGGGCTGGGCGCCGCCCTGGACGCAACGAAAACAGCCGGAAAGATGCTCCTGGCGAGGATCTTTTCGATGCGAGACCCCAATGCCGCCGCCGCCGCGGGCCGTCAAGATGCAAGGCGGCATTATCCCCGCAATCCTGCCCCTGATCGCGGTCCAGCGCACCGCCTTGCCGCTCAAACATGCCGCACTGTCCGGCTCGGGAACAATGCCTTGCAATGGATTTCGGGGCGCGCGAGGACCGGGCGCAAGAGGCGCGCCAGCCGCACGGCGAAGGCAGCTGCTTTTTCCTTGGTGCCGACGAGATCTTGACGGGCCTCGATGAGGAGGCCGGCAAGTCCGCGGCTTGTGACGGCCTCGTCCAGCGTATCGCCCCTGAGCGCGCCATCATAGGGTTCGTTGTCGCCGACCAAAAACCCGTCCTTGGCCAGTGCCGCGATCAGGGGTTTGGCGAAACGCGGATCGCTGTCCCACAAAATTCCGACTTCCCATGGCCTTGGCCGCGCTTTCCAGGCCGGTGTAAACGTATGGATCGACACAACGGCTGGCGGCGGTCCCTGGCTCAGCATGGCTTCGATCATCGCGGCGATCGCGGCGCGGTAGGGCTCCCAATAATGCGTGCGGCGAAATTCGATCTCTTCGGCGCCGATTCGTGCGTTTCCGGGGATTATATCGCCGTCCGATAGCCGCATGACGAGTGTCGGATCGTCGACGCCGCGATTGGGATCGATGAGGAGGCGCGAAAACCGCGACAGAATTGCCGGAGCGCCGAAACCGCGAGCGAGGCGGCGGGTGATCCAGGCGGCGCCAATATCGTAGGCGATGTGACGGTCGAGTTGTTCCCTGGCCAGACCGAGCGTGCCATAGGCTTTTGGCAGCGCGTTGGCCGCGTGATCGCAAAGGAAGAGGACACCCGCCGCAAGGCTGCCATCGATGCGTTCGACCGGATCGTCCGCGGCGCTCGCTGGCGGTGAAATGGGCACGGCGTGATCCACGGCAGGACTCCCTGAAATAGAAAATGAACCTCAATTTAATACCATGGGTCGCCCGTCGCAGTCCGTCCGGACCGGGGATCTTGCCATGGAGACGGTCGCGGTCAACATGCCGGGGCACTAGCAAGGAGCGCTCGAACTGGCGCCGCAAGCTTCATGCTTTTGAACTCAGATAAGGTGTTTGCGAGTTTCATAAGGAGTTTGGCCATGCGGCGCATTAATTCTCTTTTGGTGGCGGCTTTTCACGGCTGGGCGGCGGCGCTCGGCGGCTTCACGAAATTATCCCTTTGCATTCTTGCCGCCATCGCCGGCGCGGCCATCGATTCAGATGTGTTTTCACAGAGCCCGCGTCTCGACATATTTCGGCTTGAAAAGGACAAGAAGGCTCCGGTCGACTACGGGTTCGGCCCGGGCGCCGGTTTTGGACCTGCGAGGCCAAATCTCGTCCTCGGTCAAACCCCGGCAATCCCCCGATCCCTGCGTGTGGCCCCGAGAGCAGCAAAAGGGACGGTCCCGATTGGCGGAGGGGCGGGCGGCTTTTTTGGCCCCCCGTTTCCTTGGCCGATCATACCGATTCACATGGCGCTGTTGCCCAGCGGGAGCGTCTTGAATTACGGCACTGATCAAACGGGTGCGCAAGGAGCGCAACTTATCTATGACGTCTGGAATCCCAGCCTTGGAAATGGAAGCAACGCGCATACTCTCCTGCCCAATGGGACATCGACGGACGTCTTCTGCGGCGCGGCGTCTCTGATCGGGGAAGGTCCTAGCGTCCCCACAAGTCTGACTAGCAACTTGCTGATCACCGGCGGCGATTCCACCGTCAGTGGAGTGCGAAACTTCTCGAACAATATGGTCAGTGTCTTTAACCCGGGGAATAATACGCTGAGCGCCTCGGGGACGATGAACTTTCCGCGTTGGTATCACTCCATCACCAGTTTGCGCAACGGCGACAAGCTGCACCTCGGCGGGACCCTATCGCCCGGCATGGCGGCGCAGACACCAGAAGTCTTCCATCCGAGTTCTGGCTGGAGAACGCTGCCGGGAATTTCAATTAGCGACCAACCGGAATGGTATTATCCAAGAGCCTTCGTCGGTTTCGATGGCGCGGTGATTCTTCTTGAGCATAAAGGCAAAATATACAGGCTCACCACCGGCGGCGCGGGAACCATGCAGGATACGGGATCGCTGCTGGCCCCGGCGGCAGTTTCTTATCCATCGGTGATGTTCGCCCCTTTCAAGGTGTTGACGGTGCGCGCCAACCGGAGGGCTCAGGCCGTTGATATCTCCAGCTCCCCGCCGGTGGTGACCGACCTCGCCAATTTGAATTATGATCGCATCTGGGGGAACGCGACGTTGCTTCCCGATGGAGAAATCCTCGTCACGGGCGGCTCTGGAGTCGACAACCAGCTCACCAACGTCGCCTATCAAGCGGAGATCTTTAATCCGGCTTCTGGAACTTGGACGCTTGGCGCATGCCCCAGCGCATGCGCTAAAGTCCCCCGTCTTTATCATTCAGCGACGCTGCTCCTTCCGGACGGATCGGTGCTGACGGGAGGCGGTGGAGCTCCCGGCCCGGTAAACGAACTCAACGCGGAAATATATTACCCCGCTTATCTCTACTCGAAAGACGGCTCCGGGAACCCCGCTCCGCGCCCAACAATCGTTTCCGCCCCGGCACGGCTAATATTGGGCCAGAATTTCTGGGTGACTGTGGGAAGCAACGATCAGATCGCCTTTGTCAACCTCGTTCGAGTGGGGTCCAACACCCATTCATTCAATCCAGAGCAGCGGCTAATCCCCGTGCCGTTCTCTCAGAGCGGAACATCGGTCATGGGGAGCGTGGATCCAGCTCCGGAAAAAATTCCGCCAGGTTATTACATGCTCTTTGTATTCAACACAAATGGCGTGCCGGCAGTGGCGAGAATGATCTCCGTCCCCCAAGCGGTCCTGTAAGTCTTGTCGAAGGTACAGAGGAAGGCGGGGCGCCCGAATGGCCGTTGGGTTCGCGCGTGGGTCTGCCAACACATTTAGTTGAAAACATCCTATTGCCGTTGCCGTAGTTTCGCCCGCTTGTGTTATGATTCACGGTCTGTAGATCGGTCTCATTGGCCGCAAATTTGTGCGCATTGCAAAGGTCATGGCTCGAGCTGAGCCGGCAGCGAAATCGCAGCCAAGCCACGGCAAAATATAATAAAGCAGTTCTTAAGCGTTCGCGATTCCCGCAGGTCGAAGTCGTTGTGTGGACCCGCGCGCGGGCGGGCGGCGGCCAGATTCAGTTTTGGAACAACAACTTGTTTGAGTTTTCGATGATCCCGGACCTGCCGGATTCTTTCGACCCGTCTTAAGCCATCGGCCGGTAAACGTGAAGCGCAGTATCATTTTCATTGCCGTATTAATCTTGCTTGCTACTCTTGGCGGCGGCCTTGGGTATTTCCACTTCGTCGTCAAGCCCGGGATGATAAAGCGTTTCATCCTCCAGGCGCCCCCGCCTCCCGCTTCGGTCGCGGTTGCCGTGGCCAAAATCGAGACCTGGGCCCCGCGCCTGCCGGCGATTGGAACCTTCAGGGCCGTGCAAGAAATCGATATCGCGCCTCAAATCGGCGGGGCGATCGTATCGGTCCGGGTAGAGTCCGGCCAGGACGTTGAAAAGGGCGCTCCTCTATTTGAAATCGACAATTCGGTGGAGCAGGCCGATCTCAAGAATAATCTCGCGGTCCTCAAGAACGCCGAGCTGGCGCTCGAAAGACAGCGTCAGCTGATTCAGCGCGGCAACACGGCCAAGGCAAATTTCGATACCGCCGAGGCCGCGCGCGATTCCGCCGCCGCCACCGTCGAACGGGTTCGCGCGATCATCGCCCAGAAAATGCTCACCGCGCCGTTCGCCGGGCGGGTCGGCATTCGCAAATTGGATCTCGGACAATATGTTTCGCCGGGAACGAGCCTCATCACCTTGCAGCAACTCGATCCGATTTTCGTCGATTTCCCTGTCCCCGAAAAATCGTTCGATCTCCTAAAGCCGGGGCAGGTCATCGAAGTCGAGATCGACGCTTATCCCGGCCAGATTTTCCGTGGCGCGATCAAGACCATCGATGCGCGCATCGCCCGGGAAAGCCGCAATGTTTTGGTGCGAGGCCAGCTTGACAACAAAAAAAGGCAACTATGGTCCGGGATGTTCGCCAATGTGAACGTCATCGCGGGCGCGCTCCAAAAGGTCGTGACGCTGCCGCGGACCGCGGTCACTTACTCACTCTATGGCGACAGCGTTTTCGTGGTAAAACCGCTGGCGCCGGATACAGGCGGGGCGCAGGCGGCGCAGTCCAACGACGATGCGGTATTGAAAGTCGAACGCCGGGTGGTGCGCGCCGGCGACACGCGGGAAGACCGGGTCGCCATCGTCGAGGGCGTCGAGCCTGGCGAAACAATCGTGACCGAAGGTCAGCTCAAACTGCAGTCCGGTGCGCGGGTGCGCATCGACCCCGCCGCGCACCTCGAACCGCCAGCGGTGCGGCCGAAGGAATAGGGGATGTCCTTTACCGAAATTTTTATCCGGCGGCCGGTATTGGCCAGCGTGGTCAGCCTGTTGATTTTGCTCGCCGGGATTCAATCCGGATTGAAGCTGCAGGTCCGGCAATTTCCGGAACTCTCGTCAGCCACGATCACCATCACGACGGCCTATCCGGGCGCCAATGCGGATCTAATTAAGGGCTTCATCACAACGCCGATCGCACAGGCGGTGGCGAGCGCCGAAGGCATTGACACGCTGGTTTCGAATTCGCAGCAGAATACTTCGACGATCACCCTCAACCTTCTCCTCAATGCCAATGCGGACCGCGCCGTCGCCGATGTCTTGGCGAAGGTAAATCAAGTCAAATATCTTTTGCCTCGCCAAGCGTTCGATCCTGTCGTGGTGAAGCAGACTGGCGATTCGACCGCCGTTCTTTACATGTCTTTCAATTCGAAGATTCTCACCCCGTCGCAAATCACCGATTACCTGAACCGCGTGGTTCAGCCGAGGCTGCAGACGATCGATGGGCTCGCCAATGCCCAGATTCTCGGCGGTGAAACCTTCGCGATGCGGGTGTGGCTCAACCCGAACCGGATGGCCGCGCGCGGCGTAACGCCATCCGATGTCTCGGCCGCGCTGGCCGCCAACAATTTCACGACCGCGGCGGGCCAGATCAAGGGCGATTTCGTCCAAACCAGCATCAATGCCGAGACCTCGCTCGATTCGGCCAGGGCTTTCGGCCAGTTGGTCATCGCGACACGCGGCGACGCGCTGATAAGGCTCGCCGACGTAGCCGACATCGAACTCGGCCCGGAATCGGTCGATTCGTCCTCAGCCTTCGATGGCTTAAAGGCGGTCTTCATCGGCATTTACGCGACCCCGACGGCGAATCCTCTCGATGTGATCGACGATGTCCGCAAGGCTTTTCCGGAACTACAGTCGCAGCTCCCCGCCGGGCTCAACGCCTCTATCGCCTACGACGCGACGAAGTTTATCCGTGCCTCGATCCGGGAGGTCGAAAAGACGCTTGGCGCAGCCGCGCTGATCGTCATCGTGGTAATTTTCCTTTTCCTCGGCAATTTGCGCTCCACAATTATCCCGATCGTGACAATTCCGCTTTCTCTCATCGGCGTGATGACCATTCTTTTCGCGCTCGGCTATTCGCTGAACCTCTTGACCTTGCTCGCGCTCGTGCTGGCGATTGGTCTCGTCGTGGACGATGCGATCGTCGTCGTTGAAAATATCTATCGCCACATGGAAGAGGGGATGCCCGCGCGCGACGCGGCACTGCAAGGCGCGCACGAGATCACCGCGCCGGTGATTTCGATGACGATCACGCTTGCCGCGGTCTATGCGCCAATTGGCTTTGTCTCGGGTTTGACCGGCTCGCTGTTTCGCGAATTCGCGTTCACCCTCGCGGGTTCGGTCGTCGTCTCCGGCATCATCGCGCTCACCTTGTCGCCGATGATGTGTTCGCGCTTGCTGAAACCGCCCCGGGCCGAAGCGCGCGGGTTTCCCGCCCTTCTCGACCGGGTATTTGACGGACTGAGGCAACGCTATCAGCGGCGGCTTCACGAGACTCTCGGTTTTCGCGCTCTGACCGTCCTGATCCTCATTGGCGTCCTGGCGCTCACCGGCGTGATGTTTGCCTCTACCCCGAAGGAACTGGCGCCAGAAGAAGACCAGGGCGTCGTTTTCGCCCTTATAAAGACGCCGCAATACGCCAACCTCAACTATATGGAAAAGGCGACCGCGCAGGTGGAAGCGGCCGCCAGCGGCATCCCTGAAAGAGAGCATGTCTTCATCATCAATGGATCGGCCGGCGTGCATCAGGGTTTTGGCGGCTTCCTTTTGAAACCATGGGGCGAGCGCAGACGCACTCAGAAGGAGATCATGGAGGCGCTCGGGCCGAAGCTCGCCAATGTCACGGGAGCCGAGATCCTGGCGTTCGGCCGGCCGTCGCTGCCTGGCTCGACGGGCGGGCCTCCGCTGCAATTCGTGATCCGAACCATCGGCGATTACCGTCAGCTCGTGAATGTCATGGCCGGGATCGAGAGAGCCGCGCGCGACAGCGGCCTGTTTCTCTTCGCCAACAGCGACCTCAAATTCGATTTGCCGCAAATCGACTTCAGGATCGATGCCGACAAGGCAAACAACCTCGGCATAAGCATGCAGGATATCGGCTCCTCGCTCGCCACATTGCTCGGCGGCAATTATGTCAACCGGTTCGGTCTCCAAGGCCGCAGTTATGAAGTCATCCCGCAGGCGCCGAGGGACTTCCGGCTCACGCCGGATTGGCTGACCCGCTATCAGGTGCGCACCAGTTCCGGCGCGCTGGTTTCGCTCGCGACGGTCGCGAGTCTCTCGACGAGCGTGCAGCCGAACGGTTTGCCGACCTTCCAGCAATTGAACTCGGCGACCTTGCAAGGAGTGCCGTTCCCGGGACACACGCTTGGCGAGGTCATCGGCTTTCTGCAACAGAAGGCAAAGGAGCTTTTGCCGGAGGGCTACAGCGTCGATTACCAGGGAGAGAGCCGGCAGTTCGTCCAGGAAGGCAATACGCTCATCGTCACTTTCGTCTTCGCGCTAATCGTGATTTTCCTTGTGCTCGCGGCGCAATTCGAAAGCTTCCGCGATCCTTTCATTATTCTCATCGCCCTGCCGACATCGATGTTCGGCGCGCTTCTGCCATTGAACGTCCTTGGAGTTGCCGGCGCGGCAAGCATGAATATTTATTCGCAGATCGGGCTAGTCACTTTGATCGGCCTCATTTCCAAACATGGTATCCTGATGGTGGAATTCGCCAACAGGCTTCAGGTGCAGGAAGGTTTTGGCCGCCGCGAGGCGATCGAACGTGCCGCCTCCGTGCGGTTGCGCCCGATCCTCATGACCACGGCGGCGATGGTGGTCGGGATGGTTCCCCTGATTGTCGCCGAGGGCGCCGGCGCGAAGAGCCGCTTCGCGATCGGAATCGTCATCGCAGCGGGGATGAGCATCGGTACGATTTTCACGCTGTTCGTGACGCCAGCGATCTACACGCTGATTGCGCGGGATCATGGCGGGAAGCGCGGCGAGGTGGCTTTTGTCCTAGGGCAAGATGGTAAGCCAGTGCGCCGGGCGGCCGAGTGAGGTTGGGAAGAGGTCCCTCCGCGGTGTTCCCGCAATACATATCAAGGTATCGACGCTGGCGGGGAGGCTGGACATGGCTGAAATTTTCAACGGCCGCTATACGGCGCGCACGAACGAGCCACTGGTGCTTTTTCTGATTGGCATGCGGCTAAACAAGCTATGGGCGGCGCATAAATGGCTGCCTGTCCTCACCGCCATGCCGCGGATGCTCGCCGAGCTTGACCGCAAGCCAGAGGTTGGTTTGCTCTCGCAGCGGCTGTATTTTTCCGGGCGGACTTTTCTGCTGCAGCAATATTGGGACTCGTTCGATAAGCTCATCGCCTATGCGCATGACACTTCCGCGCAGCATTTTCCGGCCTGGGCGACGTTTAACCGCGCCGTCGGCAAGGACGGCACGGTCGGCATTTGGCATGAGACCTATCTCATCGAGCCGGGCAAATATGAAACCATCTATGCCAATATGCCATTGTTCGGCCTTGCCGCCGCGACAACCCATGTCCGCGCGGAAGGTGGGCTTTCCGCCGCGCGAGACCGCATGCGCGGGGATTAGCTGCCGGCTCGGGCGCGAAAGGGGCCGACGGTGGCGTTTCTAGCCCGCCCATGCTAGCTGACAGGCATGAATGTCAAGGGGTCTGAGAAGCGAATGACCGATTTTTTCCGCGAAGTCGACGAAGACGTCCGCCGCGACCGAGTCCTGCGGTATTGGACCAAATATCGATATTTGCTGATAGCCATAGCCGTTCTCGTCGTGGCCGGGACGGGGGGCTGGCGCCTGTACGGCCATTACCGCGACGACGCGGCGCAGGCAGCCAGCGCGAAATATGAAGCCGCCGCGCAACTGTCGCGCGACGGCAAGTCCGCCGAAGCCGCGGCCGCTTTCGATGCCTTGAGCAAAACCGCGCCAAGGGGTTATGCGATCCTCGCGCGTCTGCGCGCTGCGGACGAGCGCACGGCCGGCGATCCGCAGGCGGCGATCAATGCCTATGAGGCGTTGGCGGTCGACCCGAGCTTCGATCCGGCCTTCAAGGATTTCGCCAAGCTCCGCGCGGCCATGCTGCGCCTCGACAGCGACGATCCGCTGGAATTCGAACGAAAATTCGCGCCGCTCGCCTCGGACTCTTTTCCCTATCATCATCAGATCCGCGAGCTGCTTGGCCTTGCCGCGTTGAAGCGGAACGCTTTTGACACTGCTGGGAACTGGTTCGACGGGATCGTCTCCGACCCGCGGGCGCCGGCCGGCGTGCATATGCGCGCCCAAGCTCTTCTCGGTTTGGTTCAATCGGCGGTGGTGGGGCCGGCGAATGCGCAAGCTGGAAACCCGCCGCCCGGAGACGCGCCGGCCAAGTAACAGTCCCGAACAATGTTTACCGTCGCGATCATCGGCCGGCCAAACGTCGGCAAATCGACGCTGTTCAACCGGCTCGCCGGGAAAAAGCTCGCGCTCGTGAACGACCGCCCAGGGGTGACCCGCGACAGACGCGAGGGCGAGGCCAGACTAGGCGATCTCGCCTTCAAGATCATCGACACCGCCGGACTAGAGGAGGGTGACAGCGCCTCCTTGCCCGGCCGGATGCGCGCGCAGACCGGAGCGGCGCTCGACCTCGCCGATGCGATATTCTTCGTGTTCGATTCGCGCGCCGGTTTGACGCCGGCCGATCGCTTCATCGCCAATCTCGTCCGCCGCGCGAATAAGCCATTGATTCTCGTCGCCAACAAGGCCGAGGGGCGCGCCAGCGCGGCGGGCACGCTCGACGGCTTCGAATTGGGGCTTGGCGAGCCGGTGCCGCTTTCGGCCGAACATGGGGACGGATTCGCCGAGCTCTATGTCGCCTTGCGCGAGGCGCTCCCGGAAGCAACCGCCCTGCCGGATGCGCCGGAACAAGATGCCACGCGCGCGCCGCCTAGGGAGGATCAAGATGGCTCCGAACTCGATGTCACGAAGCCGCTGCGGATAGCGATCATTGGCCGTCCCAATGCCGGCAAGTCGACGCTCCTCAACCGGATTCTCGGTCATGAACGGCTGCTGACCGGACCCGAACCCGGCCTCACCCGCGATACAATCGGCATCGATTTCGAGTGGCAAAACCGTCAGATCAAAATGTTCGACACGGCAGGATTGCGCAAGCGTGCAAGGGTCACCGACGATTTGGAAAAGCTTGCCGGAGCCGATGCCTTGCGCGCGGCGAAATTCGCCGAGGTCGTGGTGTTGCTGCTCGACGCGGCGATCCCTTTCGAAAAGCAGGATCTGACTCTCGCCGATCTCGCCGAACGCGAGGGCAGGGCGCTCGTCATCGGCCTCAATAAATGGGATCTGATCGAGGCCAAGGGCGCCACATTTGCGGAATTGCGGGCGGAGGCGGGGAGGCTTTTGCCTCAGGTGAAAGGCGCGCCGGTCATCCCGATTTCCGGTGCGACGGGGGAAGGTGTCGAGAGACTAATGGAGGCGATTTTCCGTGTCCATGAAATCTGGAACAAACGGATTTCGACGGCACGGCTCAATCGCTGGCTCGCGGCCACCCTCGAACAGACCCCGCCGCCCGCAGTCGCTGGGCGGCGCATCAAAATCCGCTACGTGACGCAACTCCGCGCGCGGCCGCCCTATTTCATCCTTTTCGGCAATCAGCTCGACGCTCTGCCCGCGAGTTACGAACGCTTTCTCGCCAATGGCCTGCGCCAAGCCTTCGATCTGCCGGGCGTCCCCATCCGCATCTCGAAAAAAACCAGCGACAATCCCTACGCGGGGAAGAGATCGCGGTAAGAGCTGAGGGGGTGGCCGAACGCGACACTCTGCATCGCGATCAAGCGCGGATTTTCCTCTTTGCTCAATGACCTCGCCGCTCGCGCATTTGACTTTCGATCCGAAACGGATGCGCCGGATAGACCCCAAGAATTTTCAATTCCTTGCAAAAGTACGCCAGCTCCTCCAACGCGCGCGCCGGCCCCGGCTCCTCCGGATGGGCCTCGACATCGGCCAAGAATTGGGTGGCGGTGAACTCCCCGCCGACCATGTAGCTTTCGAGTTTGGTCATATTGACGCCATTGGTGGCAAAACCGCCGAGCGCCTTGTAGAGCGCCGCCGGCACGTTGCGGACCCGGAAAACAAAGCTCGTGACGACCGGTCGTCCGGCGGCGGGCTTCGCCCATTGCGGGGTTTTCGAAAGCACGATGAAACGCGTCGTATTATGCGGTTCGTCCTCGATGTCGGCGGCGAGCACGTCGAGACCATGGATTTCCGCGGCCAGGCGCGTGGCGATCGCCGCGCGGCCCGGATCGCGCCATTCCGCGACCTCCCGCGCGGACCCAGCTGTATCTCCGGTCAGATGCGCGGCGAGGCCATGCGCGCGGATTACCTTGCGGCATTGGCCAAGCGCGTGGACATGGCTGTAGACCGATCTCACCTCATCGAGTTTCGCGCCCTTGATGCCGACCAACTGAAAATGGACCGGCAAAAAATATTCCGCGACGATGTAGAGACCGGAGCCAGGCAATAGGTGATGGATGTCGGCGACGCGCCCCGCGATCGAATTCTCGATCGGGATCATGCCGAGCGTCGCGGCGCCGTCGGCGATGGCCGCGAGCGCATCCTCGAACGTCGCGCAGGGTAAGGTTTCCCATCCGGGGTAGACGTTGTCGCACGCGATATGGGAATTGGCGCCTGGCTCGCCTTGGTAGGCGATCTTGTTGACGGTCATTCAGTCCTCGAACAGAACCCGCGCACGCCGCGCCGGCCGCTAGTTCATGCCAACGGCAACAGGGAGTGACCGTTGGCTCGGGCACCGGCCGCCAAGGTCGTTACAGGGATTTAAACGCTATTGGCACCAAAAAGGACACGGTGAACACAAGCGCGATCGAAATCGCG
>DATBYR010000133.1:0-2003 GCA_036513565.1 Methylocella sp.
CCGTTCGAGTTGCTTCACCGCCTCGTCGTTGCGGCCGAGTTTGTAATTCGCCCAGCCAAGACTATCGACGATATATCCGTCGGTCGGCCGCAGTTCGACCGCCCGCCGCAGCATGTTGAAGGCTTCCTCGAGGTTCATGCCCTGATCGACCCAGCTGTATCCAAGGTAGTTCAAGACCATGGGCTGATCAGGAAACAAGGCGAGCGCCTGCACTAGGTCGGCTTCCGCCTCCGGCCACTTCTTTTCGCGCTCATAGGAAATTCCCCGGAAATAATAAATTGGCCAATTGGCTTTTTCGGGCTTGTTCGTCTCCGCCAACGCACGCGAATAGGTCTCTATCGCCTCGGCATAGTGCTTGTGCGTGCGGTGCAAATTGCCAAGCGCGGATAAGGCGTCCTCGTTCGTTGGGTTTTCGTCGACGATCCGCTTGAGAAACTTGGCGGCCTCGTCCGGGCGGCCCAACGCTTCGAGAATCTGGCCGGTCTGGATATCGGCCGTGGTGCGCAAGGGATCGTTTTGGTGCACCATTTCATACACATCAATGGCCTGCTCGTTCTGTTTGAGGCGCTCGTAGATATCGCCCAAGGTAATGATGGCGAGGCTGTTTTGCGGGGAGAGATAGAGCGCGAGCCTTAGATAGATCATGGCCGCGAGTTCGTCGCCCTGCTGGCTGCCCGCGGCGCCAAGGCCATAGAGCACTTCAGCCGCGCCCTCCCCGGCATCCTTGACCAGCGGTTCCAGCGGTTTGCCGGCCTTGATGTCGGCGTGCGCGGCGGCGACGATTGGATGGTTGGGAAGAATTTGATCGAAGGCCTCGTAAGCCCGGAGTGCTTCGTCGCGGTCGCCGTGGCGGACCATGAAACGAGCATAGGCATCGACAAGACGCAGAGTGTTCTTGTCGGCGGCGTAGGCCGCCTGGATTCGCTTCAAGGCTTCTTGCGAATCATTGGCGGCGTCGGCGATGAGGGCAGCATGATAATCGCGGAAAACTCCGAAATTTTCGCCGCGGAGCTTAGCAACGAGGTTGAGTGCGCGGCGCGTATCGCGGGCGCCCGCATAGGACCAAGCGGTCAGCAGCGTCGCGGTAACGTCGCGCTGCTGGCCGGCGCCGCCCTTCGCGAAATAGGCGCGCGCGGTAGCGAACCGCTTCGCCTTGATTGCCTTGACGCCCAAGGCGAGGTGCGCGAGGCTATTTTTTGGATCGTGCGCGAGCAGACGATCGGCGAGGCCGAAGGCGTCCTGCATATTGCCGTTCGAGACCGCCGCGACGAAGGCGCGCTCAATCAGATTCGGATTGCGCGGATCGAACCGCAGTGCCTCGCGAAAGAAAGTTGCCGCGGCCACGGTATCGCGCTCGGAGCCCGCGACAACCGCGGCGAGATAATTGCCAGACGGGCTTTCGCCGACCTCGAAAGGGGCTGCTATGGCCAAATTTTCCCGCGCCCGCGCTTGCGCGCTCACTAGCGCGGCCGGAAAAGTCAACGCCAGCAACAAGAGCACCGCGAACCCGCGCACGGCGCGGCGGTGGCAACGCCGCACATGAACTTTCCGGCCATCGTCTTTCTGGGCAGACTTCAACTTGATCAGCATATAACCGTTTTTCCGTGCATGAAGCGATAGTTCGGCCGCCAAGGGCGCGATCACGCGATGTCTCGCGACGAACATGGCCGTTTTGCGTTGCCCCGACTAATTCCCGGTTTCACGGTAGGGGCTACGCTCCGGTGCCGGAGGCAAATCCAAATAGATTGGGGTGGCCATTCGGACGGGTTGGCGCGCAACCGCGAAGGATCAACTCTGCCCAGGCCTTAGCTTGTAGAAAATATGATGCCCAATAACGTCCATTTTTTCAAGTCTTTTTGCCCAGCGTGGCCGGACATAATTGGCATGAAAATGGGTTGAGCCGCCGATATCGGAAACATAGGCCTTGCCGTTTGTCACTTCGCCGGCGATGCGGACCGCCTGCCGCCAAGCATCGGGTTCGTCGATGCGCAGGGATTTGCCTT